>NZ_JBFUHS010000002.1:0-54888 GCF_056402255.1 Pseudomonas sp. P4_B4 | reverse complement strand
ACCCCCGCTCCCACAGGGTTAGCGTACAACCCGGGTTAATTCATCTCCCCTTCTACCCGATCCCTTCCCGCCTGCTTCGCCGCGTAAACTCCCGAATCCGCGCGCAACAGCAAGGCATCGGCACCCTCCCCGACCCGCCAACTGGCAATCCCGAAACTGGCGGTGACCGTACCGACACCTTCAATGGGTGAGCTGCGCAAGCCTTGCCACAATTGATGGGCCAATATATAGGCATTTTCGCCGCTGATATCCGGGCACAGCACCATGAACTCCTCACCGCCCAGGCGGCAGAACACATCGGTGCGACGCAGCCGGCGGCCGATCCGCTGGCACACGGCCTGCAACACCCGATCACCGATGGCATGGCCATGCAGGTCATTGATGCGTTTGAAATGGTCGATATCGAGCATGATCACCGACAGATCCCCACCACCGCGCTCCACCCGGGCCATTTCGGTGGTCAGGCGTTCCTGGAAATAGCGCCGGTTGTGGATACCGGTCAGCGAATCGGTGACCGACAACGCGCGCAGCTTTTCTTCCACCCGCTTCATATCGGAAATGTCCGAGATGTAGCCGTGCCACAGCACGCCGCCACCGGGCAGCGCCTCCGGCGTGGCCTCGCCACGCACCCAACGCAGACCGCGTTGCGGCAATTGCACACGGTATTCTTCGCGCCAGGGGCTGAGGGTGTCGGCCGAGGCGCGGATCGAGGCGCGGACACGGGTGGTGTCCTGGGGGTGAATCCGGGTGAAAATCGCTTCGGCATTGAGCAGCAGCACGTCGGGTTCCAGCTCGTAGATCTCGCGAATACCGTCGCTGGCGTAGATCACGCTAAAACGCCCGTCGAACTCCATCTTGAACTGGTAGATGCCACCGGGCACGTGGGCGCTGAGTTTCTTCAACAGCAGGTCCCGCGCCGCAAGCGCTTCGTGGACCCGTTTGCGTTCGGTGATGTCGATGCACACCGCCAGGTGCCCGACCCACAGGCCTTGCTCGTCGAGCACTGGCGTGGCGAGCATGTTGACCATCAAATGGCTGCCATCGCCGCGCACCAGCGTCCACTCCCGCGCCTCGTGGCCGCCCTCCACGTCGCCTTCGACCAGCATCGCCTGGCAGGTCGGCACCGGTTTGCCATAGCGTGCGCCCAACTCTGCCGAGCGAGCGAGCAGTTCCCGGGGCAGGTGCAGGTTCTCCAGGGTCATATGGCCGACCACTTCGGCACTGGTATAGCCAAGCATCTGCTCGGCACCGGCGTTGAAGGTGCTGATGACGCCACGCAGATCGGTGGCGATGATCGCGACCTGGGTGGCGGCATTCAGCACGCCACGCAACTGGCCATGGGTGCCGTGCAGCTCCTGTTCTCGATCGCGCAGCTCCCGGGTGCGTTGCTCGACCAGTTTCAACGCCCGCTGCCGCTGACTGACCAACACATACAACAAGGCACTGAGCATCACGCTGAGCAATCCACCCAACACCACCAGACTGGTGACGGAGGAATGGTTGGCCTGCACGAACGCGTCGCTGGGCTGGATATCGACTTGATAGTCATGGTCGGCCATGCGCAACAGGCGCGTGGCGGACAGTTCGCTGATGGCCGGCGGGTTGGGCGACTCGAACAGCACTTCGTGCTGGTCGTCGATCGACAAATCGAGGATGCGCACCGAGAGATAGTCACGGCTCGCTTCCGGCAGGCCGTCCGCCAGCAATTGGCGCATGCTGATCACGGCCATGACATAACCGTAGGGCTTCGTGGTTTTGTGGTCCTGACTGTTGCGTTGCATGATCGGCGCGACCAGCAGCACGCCGCGCGCATAAGCCGGCTCGATACTCACCAGATGCATCGGTTGCGACACCGCCATGCCGCCATGTTGATCGGCCCGGTCGAGCGTGGCACGCCGCAGCGGCTGGGCCAGCAAGTCGTAACCGAGGGGAGCGCCGAGTTTGCTTTGCGTCTGGCTATACAGCACCGCCACGTACTCATCTCGCTCGCCCGCCAGTTGCAATTGGCCGTCGGCGTTGAGCTCTCTCAGGGTGAAGCTGCTCAAGCCTTCGTCATGCACCCGACGCTCGAACGCCGCCCGCTCGTCACGGGTGACCCGCTGGGCGTAGGAATAAGCCTGGGTTCGCAGCAGCAAAGGTTGGGTGTAGCCGTCGAATTCCGCTCGGGAAACCGAATCGGAATTGGCGAAAAACCGGCGCAGGCCATCGAGGCGCTGCTCCTGATCTTCGAAACGCTCTTCGATACGGCTGTAACGTTCACTGGCCAGCAGTTGGAAACGTTGCCGCAATTGATGGTGAAACAGATTAAGTGTCGACCACGCCAGCAACCCGGTGAGCACCCCGCCAACCAGCAATACCAGCAGTGCGACCAGCCAGGCCGAGACATCTTCGCTGATAAAACCCAGGATCTTGGGGCGCACGGCGTGCAACGACATAGAACGCAACTCAAAACGCCAGGTGCGGGGAAGCCCTTTGGCCGTGAGTTGAGTTATAGCTATTAGCCACTAATTTGACCAGCATTGATCGGGTCCTGCAGGAGCGAGCTTGCTCGCTCCTGCAGGGAATCAGCACAGCTATTTAGCGAGCCGTGATTTTCCAGGCGCGATGGATCTTGGCGTTGCGGGAAAAATCCGGATCGATGGTCTGGGCGCTGATCTCCTCGACCGCATAACGCTCGCCAAGATTGGCTTCCAGTTCGAACTTGCGGAAGTTGTTGGAGAAGTACAACACGCCGCCTGGCGCCAGTCGCGCCATGGCCAGGTCGATCAGTTGCACCTGGTCGCGCTGCACGTCGAAGACACCTTCCATGCGCTTGGAGTTGGAGAACGTCGGCGGATCGATGAAGATCAGGTCGTACTCGTCACGACTGGCTTCGAGCCACGCCATCACATCGCCCTGCTCCAGGCGGTTCTTGTCGGAAAAACCGTTCAGCGACAGGTTGCGACGCGCCCAGTCCAGATAGGTTTTCGACAGGTCGACACTGGTGGTGCTGCGCGCGCCGCCCTTGGCCGCATGCACACTGGCCGTCGCGGTGTAGCAGAACAGATTGAGGAAGCGTTTACCCGCCGCCTCTTTCTGGATACGCATGCGCATCGGCCGATGGTCGAGGAACAGACCGGTGTCGAGGTAGTCGGTGAGGTTCACCAGCAGCTTCACGCCGCCTTCATTGACCTCAACGAACTTGCCCTGCGCCGCCTGGCGCTCGTACTGCTTGGTGCCGCTCTGACGCTCGCGGCGTTTTACCACCACGCGGCTCTTGTCGATGTTCAACGCCTGCGGGATGGCTGCCAGGGCATCGAACATGCGCCCCGAGGCCTTTTCCGGATCGATGGATTTCGGTGCGGCGTACTCCTGGACGTGGACCCAATCCTGATACAGGTCGATGGCCATGGAGTATTCCGGCATGTCGGCATCGTACACGCGGTAGCAGTCGATGCCTTCACGCTTGACCCACTTGCCCAGGGTCTTGAGGTTCTTTTGCAGGCGGTTGGCGAACATCTGCCCGCCTTCGCTCAGGCGCGGCTGCTCGACCACCGGTGCCGGCGTCGGTTTGATCGGGTTGCCGTTTTTGTTGAACTTGCGTTCTTGCGGTTCGTTCGGCGCCTGATCGTAAGCGGCTTGCTCACGCTCGACCTGGCGCTGTTCCGGAGTACGGCGCTCGCCAGTGACGAACTGATCCGGCAGCACCTTGATCAGCAGCAGCTTGCACGGCAAGGCGCCGTTCCAGAACGAATACTGCTTGTGGCTGCGGATGCCCATGCGCTTGCCCAGGTCCGGCGCGCCGGTGAACACCGCCGCTTCCCAATTCAGGCAGGCCTGACGCAGGCGCTCGCCGAGGTTCTGGTAGAGGTAGAGCAGGCTCGCCTCATCGCCCAGACGCTCGCCGTACGGAGGGTTGCAGATGACCAGGCCTTTCTGGTTCTGGTCCGGGCGCGGCTCGAAAGTCGCGACTTCGCCCTGGTAGATCTTGATCCACTCGCTCAGGCCGGCTCGCTCGACGTTGTTACGGCCCGGTTGAATCAGCCGTGGATCGGCTTCGTAGCCGCGGATCCACAATGGTGTTTTGGCCAGGCCGGCAGCGGCGCGCTCGGAAGCTTCTTCATGCAGTTTTTTCCACAACGCCGGCACGTGACCGAGCCAGGCGGTGAAGCCCCACTGCTCGCGACGCAGGTTCGGCGCGATGTCGGCGGCGATCATCGCCGCTTCGACCAGGAAGGTGCCGACACCGCACATCGGGTCGGCCAGCGCGCCGCCTTCGGCCGCGATACGTGGCCAGCCGGAACGGATCAGGATGGCGGCCGCGAGGTTTTCCTTGAGCGGCGCCGCACCTTGCTGCAGGCGATAGCCGCGCTGGTGCAGGCTGTGGCCCGACAGGTCCAGGGAAAGAATGGCTTCGCCACGGTCCAGGCGCAGGTGAATGCGCAGGTCCGGGTTGAGCTTGTCGATGGACGGACGGTCGCCTTGCGGGGTGCGCAGTTTGTCGACGATGGCGTCCTTGACCTTCAGCGCGCCGAAGTGGGTGTTGTCGATACCCGAGCCATGGCCGCTGAATTCGACGGCCAGGGTGCCGTCATTGAGCATGTGGTCTTGCCACTCGATGTCCAGCACGCCGTGGTACAGGTCTTCGGCGTCCTTCATCGGGAAACGCTTGAGCACCAGCAGCACGCGGTTGGCCAGGCGCGACCACAGGCACAGGCGATAAGCGGTTTCCATGGTGGCCATGCCGCGTACGGCAGAGGTGTGCTCGCGCGCTTCCTCAAGGCCAAGCCCGACGGCTTCCTCGATGAGCAGGCCTTCAAGGCCTTTTGGGCAAGTGAGGAAGAGTTCGAAATGATCGGACATGGGAATTCCAGAACCTTTAGCTGAGTGACCGGGCAACGCATTGCCGGTCCGGTTTTCAATCAGGCGCTTTTCTCGAAGAGCGCCCGCGTGGCACGAAGGTGTGCCGTTCCACCCCTGCTGCCCGGGTTAAATGAGCTTAGATGCAAGGACAGATAAAAAAGTTGATGCAACAAAATGTCATAAATCGACCCTTCGTCGAATAGTGCATCCCGGCAACGGGAGCCATTCTCACTAAAGGATTAAGCCCATCATCCAGCGCAGAGCCGATCATACCGGGGTTTGGCCAATAAATACGCTAAAAACACGCTGTTACTTATGGCCTTAGCACATCAATAGTTACGTCCTTATGACAAAACGATCATTCCCTCGATGTGACGCATTGGTTAGAACTCAATACAGGTTGGCGCCGCAATGACGCCAACACCTTGGCTCGTGACGCCGGCAACGAGCCGCCAACGGCAGAGTTTTTCTGCCAGACCTCAATAGAGGTCGACGCGATAAATACAGTCAACAAGTGAGGGCAACACCCTATGAGAAGACTTAAGCGTGATCCGTTGGAAAGAGCTTTTTTGCGCGGATATCAATATGGCGTTGGTGGCAAATCCCGTGAGCTTTGCCCATTTACTCTACCGTCGGTACGTCAAGCCTGGATCAACGGCTGGCGAGAAGGACGCGGCGACAACTGGGACGGTATGACCGGCACTGCGGGAATCCACAGACTCAACGAACTTCACGCCGTCGGCTAATTACAGGGCATAACACTCCGACACGACAATCTGATTTTGTACTGAATTAACCACGCACGTCCCATCCGGACGGCGGGCTCCGGCCCAGGGGCTCCTTTATGGAGCCCTTTTTTATGCCTGCAACAAATTTAACGAGGAACCCTGTGTTGCGATCCGACAAGCCCCCTCGCCACAAAAGCCCCCAAGCAACCTTCAGCGTAGCGCTGCGATTGCGTCTACCGACTCACGAATCAGCGCCGGGCCTTTGTAGATGAAACCCGAGTAGATCTGCACCAGGCTCGCGCCTGCAGCGATTTTCTCGGCCGCGTGCTTGCCTTCGGTAATGCCGCCCGCCGCAATGATCGGCAAACGCCCGCCCAGCTCCGACGCCAGCACTTGCACGGTGTGAGTGCTCTTGTCACGAACCGGTGCGCCGGACAGACCACCGGCTTCTTCGCCATGTTCCATGCCTTCGACGCCTACGCGGCTCAGGGTGGTGTTAGTCGCAATGACCGCATCCATTCCGGTTTCGATCAGCGCTTGCGCAACTTGTGCGGTTTCTTCGTCGCTCATGTCCGGCGCGATCTTGATCGCCAGCGGTACATGTTTGCCATGACGCAATGCCAGTTCCGCGCGGCGCTCGGCCAGATCGGCCAGCAACTGCTTGAGCGAGTCGCCAAATTGCAGGCTGCGCAGGCCCGGCGTGTTCGGCGAACTGACGTTGACCGTCACATAGCTGGCGTGGGCGTAGACCTTGTCCAGGCAGATCAGGTAGTCGTCCACGGCACGCTCGACCGGCGTATCGAAGTTCTTGCCGATGTTGATGCCCAATACGCCCTTGTACTTGGCCGCCGCCACGCGGGCCAGCAGGTGATCGACGCCGAGGTTGTTGAAGCCCATGCGGTTGATGATCGCCTCGGCTTCCGGCAAACGGAACAGGCGCGGCTTCGGGTTGCCCGGCTGCGGACGCGGGGTGATGGTGCCGATTTCGACAAAACCGAAACCCAGCTGGGCGAAACCATCGATGGCCGCGCCGTTCTTGTCCAGGCCGGCGGCCAGCCCCACCGGATTCGGGAAGTCCAGGCCCATGACATTCACCGGCAGCTTCGCCGGGGCCTTACACAGCAAGCCGTTGAGCCCAAGACGCCCGCCCGCTCCGATCAGGTCCAGGGACAGATCGTGGGAGGTTTCCGGGGAGAGTTTGAACAACAGCTGACGGGCCAGGGTGTACATGGGCGGGTTTGACTCAAGGCTACGAAAAGTGGGGCGATTATAGCCGTGTGGAGGGTAGCGGGCGAGAAACTCTGCGATTCAACATCGCAAACCTCATCCACCACCCGGATCGCCGCTGCGAGCCGGGTGGTGGCGCATCAGGTTACTCCTGCAACTGCGCTGCAGGTTTGGCCCCAGGCGTGCTCTGGGAGCAACTCCAGATGAATGGGAAGTAAATGAGCATCATCATTACCCCCAGGCCGATATTCAGGATTTGAGCTTGAGCGTTTTCTCCAAGTTCAGTCAAAGACAGTTCAACGGATATGGCCCCCAAGGCAAGAACAAGGCCCATAAACGCAGAAGTTCGCGATGCCCCATTATTGAACAGCGCATTCCCCAACTGTTGTGCCGTGGGCACGCGTGCTTCGGTGCGCACTTCAAGGACACGTTGGTGGAGTGATTCGGGGTCAACCGATACCGAACCCAGCCCCACTGATGACGATAACCACGAGCAGTTACAGCACAGGATAAAGATGGCATCGTCCATCACTGCGCCAACAGCATTAAGTGCTCCGGCAATGACATCGGCCCCCAGGCTCCAACCTACACCCGCCGCTGCGCGCGCCGGGCCACTGAGAGGCATCAGTGCGCCCAATTGCTCCAACAGATACTGCACCGTACCGAAGGCTGCCATGGAGACTGCCGTCGCTTGGGCAGTCACCGGTCCGCCGTTGTCATTCAAAGGGAAGAAGGCATTGCACAGGTCCCGGGCATATGTATAAACAGTCGTATTGATCACCGTCGATAGCATTGAGCCGGATTTATCGGTCAGATGCGCCGCGATCAGCGACCCCATCGTGATGCTTGCCATAAACATTCGACCCAGTCGAGTCTGAAGATTGGCGGTGCCTGCGCACTCATCGCGGATGGCGCCCATCAGGCTCATCGCGGGTCCAATCATCGTTATGGCGGCCACCTCCCATGCGCGAGAGGCCTCGGGTGAATCGCCCTCCCGAATAGCTTTCTCCACGTAAAAACCGACGATCTGGCGTAATACCGTGGTCAGCGTGACGACCAGGCCTGTGCGTGCCGCAACATTCAGCAGGTTTAGCCCGGGCCCTCGGGCGCTCTCAAGAAACTCCATGCCCGCAGCAACAACGGACTGCATTCGACTTTCACGGGTTTGCTGGGTATCAGTTGCATTGAACCCGTCGATTACAACGGCTAGCGCCCCATGTTGCGCCCCTTTCAGAGGGGTCCCATCGCCAATGAAGCTCCACACCGCTGCCGCCAAATCGCGCCCCGTCTCGCCCTGCGCCTCAAGGAGCAACTCCAACTCGCTATCAATCTTGTTACGCAGGAGCGTCATCCCCGCAGCAATTTGCCTGGGTGACCCCAGCTTTCCCGCATGAAAATTCGGGCTCACGAGATCAAGAGCTTCCATCAAACCGCTGGCAGCTGAACTGACGCGTGAGGTGTCATTGCCTGAAATGGCATAGATGTTTCCTGGTGAACCAACATTCGAGATATTCATCCTCGACTCCCTGATCAGCTAATTGAATTCCTACTGCTCTGTCTCACCACTCACTCTTCTCCCAAGCCTCATCCCCCATCGGTTGAAACACATCACGCAGCACGCCCTTGACGAAGACGTCCATGCTGAACGCGAGGCCATTGGCACCTTTGATTTCCTTATAAAGCTGCGACTTTTCCAGCCCGTCGTCCTTCAATCGGAACAGCACCTGCAGCGTGATCGCCATCAACGCCTTCGCAGAGGGGTACGCGGGGGATTCGCCATCTGCACTTCGAAGCGAACGGAGAAACGCATGGATGGCCTTTTCTCCCTGCCCCTCCATGGCTGACAGCAACTCATACAAGCGCTCGAATTCGGGGTCCGGGCGCTTGTTGTCAGGCACCTGCTGGCTGGCCGCAAGCACACGTGACTCAAGCGACTCGACCGTTGCGCGTGCCCCGCTCTCAGTCGTGCTCAGTGTCGAACCGCTTTCAATCTTCAAGGCGAACCTCGGTCGGGGCAGTTTCAGTGCAACCGGCCGAGCGTTCGGCAAAGGTCGAATACAGATCCGTGAGCGCCTGCATGGCAGCCCGGTCCAGAGCGCGAACCGACTCCGGCAGATTCGCGACACACGCCAGCAAGCGCGGCTCCAGTCGTTGCCTCGTCGTTTCCAGATCGAATTCCAGCAGTTGATCCGCAAGCCGCGCCACATAGCGCTCTTGCGGGTGATAGTCGAGGACCAGTTCGCCGGACCAGAGCCTGCTCAAGCGCTCGCGCAGTTCATTGCCCTGCGCCCGGCAATGCATCGGCACCAGCACTTGCAACACCGCGCCCGAGCCGGTCGATTGTGCTGTCAGCCAACGTTCGAACATTTCGTCCAGCCACTCGGGACGCTGCAACGCGTCCGCGAGCAAATCGCGTGCGGCCTGAGCAAGGTCGCTGCGCAATTGCTGCCCCAACGCCTGGGATTCAAGCAAGCCCTTGGCCAGATGCTCGGTCGCAAGCAAGATGCCCGCGGCATAGCCTTCCTGAAAGGCATGGGCATGCACCGCTTCGGCGTCACGCCGAGCCTGCTCTACACAATCACGGGCCCAGCGCTGAGCCTGTTGCTGCAACGCTCGACGCCGACGCGCGGCGGCGATGTCTTCGCGGGACACGAGTGCATCGCTCGCCTCGGGAAGGTCAGTCAGGGTTCGGATAGAGTCGAGCATGTTGCACCGCCAAAAAGAAAAGAGCTGTATCGGGTTGCGTGACCGGCCATTGCCTGTGCAGGCGAACAACCGGTTCGGAAAATTGCAGGGTCAGGCGTTCGAGCAAGACTGGCGGTACCTGCTCGTACCAACTCCATAACGCATTGAGGCCTGCGGCTTCGACCTGTTCTATCGAAACAGGCGAGCGCCCGACCGGCAGCGCGCATCGAACACCCAGGCTGCAACCGGCGAACCGACGCAGAGGCAATGGCAGGCGAAGCAACGTCGCGCCTCGCGCCAGATCGGGCATCAAGCGATAAGCGCCCATCAGCCTGGCGATATAAGGTAACTGTCGCCAATGGCGAACCCATTGCTGCGCCACGGCCGTCAGCGGCGTCGCAGGCGATGCCCCCCGTTTTTCAAGACCCTCGAGCAGTATTCGGTTGAGCAGACCTCGTGCCTCAGGCCCGGCAAATTCCTCCGGCAAAGGCAGACGCTGCGGATGCAGATAGCTCAGGGGCTCGGCGAGAATCTCCGATAAACACTCAGCGTGCGACATTACGCTGCCCTGCGCTTGATTGGCGGTAAGCCCAGGCTGCGCCACTGGCCAACAGCAATGCGGTCACCGCGGTCAACCACCAGACCCAGTGCGATTGCCCTTGCGTGGCGGCCACGGACGGCGAGATATGCTGGGTCGGCGAGCGCCTGGACAGTACCACCGAGATGTTCTCGTACTCGACCGCCGCAAAACTGTTCTTGAGAAAACGCTTGATGTCGGTGATCAGCAATTGCGGGTCGACGTCGAGCTCATGGATCGCCACTGCCGAGAGGTGGACAGGCGGCGTCTTGCGCCCGCCTTCGCCGGCCTCCAGGTCGTAACTGACATGCACTCGCGCCGACACCACGCCTTCGAGCACACCCAGCGACTGTTCGATTCGCTGCTCCAGCGCCGAATAAAGCCGGGCTTTTTCAGCGCGGGGCGAGGCTACCAGCGAGTCGGCAGGAAACATCTCTGCCACTTGCAGGCGCGGCCGCGAAGGCAAGGAATAGAGGTTGAGCAAATCGACCGCCGCGGAAAAATCGACCTGATTGATTTTCACCGCATAGCCGGTTTTGCCGGCATCGACTTTCACCGCAGCAATGTTGTTGCGCTGCAGCACCGAAAGCACTTCATTGGCCTGCTGCTGATCCAGCCCTTCGAGCAGATTGGGTTGGCGACACCCCGACAGCGCCAGGCACAACAGCATCAGCAAAACGCCTGGCTTCATGAGGCACGCAGCAGGGTTTCGGCAGTGCCTACCGCTTTGCGGACCAGTACGTTAAGCAAGTTGATATCCACGTTGTATTGCCCGGTCAGCTCCTGCAAATGGGTCAGTACTTCGGGATGGGTGATATCCGGGCGCTGCAGCATCTGATTGATTGCTGAAACATCCTGCTCGCTATTGACCGCGGAGCCGGCAAACGCTTCGATCAATCGGGACTCAAGGGATACGATCGGTCCTTCGTGGGGGCCGCGCAATTCCGTAAAGACTGCCCGGCCGATGCCAGACAGAGAAATGTTTTGAATAGCCATGCAATGCACTCGTGAAAATGGCCATTGGCACGTACCAATGGCCGGTCAAAAAGGAAGAGTCAGCGAGCTGCCTGGATGATCGCCATGTCGATATCCTTGAAGCCCTTGATCGTGTTGGTCTGAGCGTTTCGAAACACCGTGTAGGACGAAAACGCGGCCTGATAAGCCGCCAGCAGACCAGGGTCCGATGCATCCAGCTTCAAGTCATCCAGCGCTTTGTCGAGCGCGGTCTTGAGGGAGGCGGCACCGTTTTCGAACGCCTCGGCCTGACGCCCGAGAAAGTCATCGGCAAAGTCGATGGGGATAGCAATGTCGGCCATGAGTCACCTTTTAGTGTTGTGTAGGAAAATGCCAGGATGACGTGGTCATCTTGATGTAGCCCTGCGGGCCGGTCTGGAACGACTTGTCCTTGAGCGAGTCGTCCTTGAGCTCGACGGTGAAGTGCACGTAGCGATCACCCCACTGCCGGTAAAAGCTGTCGATGTACCGGCGGGCGTTCGCCAGTTCGGAATCCTGCAAATTGCCTGCAACGGCAAACGTGACACTGTCCTCGTGCTCAATGCGGCTGAAGGCCAGTGACAGGCGCTGCAAACCCTCTTGCGCCAGATCGACGAGCAGGCTGTCATCCTGCATTTGCACCGTTATGTCCTGGGCATAAGGCGCGGCCGAGAGCAGTGCATCGAGCAGTTTTGCCTGTTGTTGAGGTGTGAGCAGATTGCGTTGTGCACTCAGCAACAGTCGCGGTACCGATGGATCCTTCAGATCAATGGAGTGCCAGGCCAGTTGTGGATCATGGTCAACCAGCAAATGCTCCAGCCGACGACGCTCCTGGTCCATCACCAGCACTTTGCCGCTCAGCGTGTTGTGGCGCACCAGCACTTGCCGACTCCAACCCGCATCGCGTTCGGAAGCCACGAACACATAGATCGCATTGTCACGACCGCTCAACACCTTGGCTTCGTCACTGGCTCCGGTGATCAACGCGCGAACATCGGTTTCAGGTGTGGGTCCAGGCACCGACCAGATGCCGACCGCGGTGACCAGGGCAGCCAGCGCCAGACCGCTGGCGACCCATCCAGACCAAGGGGCACGCCACCACACGACAACGGCGGCATCAGAGGTAGCGTCAGGTTGCAGCCCGAGAAGTTCAGGTGCCCAGGATTGGTCTTCAGGCCGCAAGGCGATTTGCAGGCCGCCGATCTGCACCCTGGTGTGGAAAGCACAGTGGCGTATTTCCGTTGACTCATCGAGCACCCGCAGCGGCAGGCCATCCGGCGTGACTTGATCGGCCAACACCTCAAAATTGCATCCCCCCGACTCCAGCGGAACGAAGATGGCATCCGCCGGGACGCTGGCAGTCAGTACCCCCTCTCCCAGCAGATCCACAGTCCCTACCACGAACAGGGTTGTGCTTTCGCCGAGGGGGAATTCGCAACCTTGCAGCGCGCCATTGAGTATCCGTAGAACGCAAGGTTGGGGGTCGGGGGCCGGCAGAACTGTCACCGTTCAAGCTCCAGGGCTATGAAATGAACGGGCATGGTAGAAAGGCTGGCTGCAGGCTTCATGATCGAATTCTGCCGATCGCGCCCTGCAGAGGATCAGAATCTTGCGCCAGCCCTCATGGCACCCTCATTGTCGAGCCAGGGAAAACACCTGATAACGCTGCCAGACCTTGCGCGCATAGCGCAGACGCGCGGCTTGCCGTTGCGGAGAATTGCCGGTGTTATAGGCACCCACTGCGGTCCAGTTGTAGCCGTAACGCGCGATAAATTCGGCAAGCACCGACGCACCGACTTCAACTGACAGGCAAGGATCACCCAGCAGGCGCTGCTCAGTGATGCCCTGAGCGATCAAACGGGGTAGATGATGGCTGTTGATCTGCATTAACCCGATGTCTCGCGAACCGTCCTTGTTGTAGTTCATTGCGTTCGGATTCTGTCCCGATTCGACATCGGCAATCGCTCGAAGCAGTTCGGGCTCGATCGCATGTCGCGCCCCCGCCTGACTCCAGCACCAGGCTTGCGCCTGGCCCGCGCCAAGGCACACCAGCACCGTTAGCCACTTGATTCTGCGCGGTATCATGCCAGACGCCGCTCGCTGACCAGCGTCGGTCGCTCGCGGGCAGGATGATCCTGCGTCGATGCCTGATAGCCCACATCAGGTTCTCGTTGCAAAGAACTCCAGAGCGGCGCAACCACTGGACCACTTGTCAAACCGGACCAACGGGTTGACGACATGCCATCCACGGATCGCAGCCTGGCCAGAGCCAACCAGTTCGCATACAGGTCGCGGGCATTGAATGGATTGACGCCGAACAGCACATTCCAGGCAGCCAGTCCCTGTTCACCGATTGCGCTTTCGCAGAGCCCGGCCTGTTCGAGTTCGTCCCAGGCTGCCGCGTGCTGGTCAAAATAAGCCAACACCACGGCATACAGAATCACCAGCAACGAATTGCCCGAGGCGCCTTGTTGCAGGGCTCGACGAGCCATCAGTAAGGCCGACTCGGGACTTGCGGCAAGCGCAATGCGCATACGCAAGACCTGCGCCCTTACGCAATCAGGATCATGCTGCAGAGCATTGTCGATGCTTTGCGCAGCCTGCTCGTTGCGCCGCCAGAACCAGTGATGCCAGGCATGAAAGTAATGAACGTCAGCCTGATCGGCATTCAGCAGACAGCGTCGGAAAAGCACTTGGGCCGCCTGTTCGCTGCCGCGCAGACTGGTGAGCAAAGCCAGGCGAGCCAAGGCAGGGATGTTGCCAGGGTCCAATGCCAGGGCATTGGAAATCGCCGATTGTGCCTCATCGATTGCCCGGCCCTGATAACACGATCCGATCATTGCCTGACCCAGCCACGCATCCGCCAAACCATACCAGGACAATGTGTGCCCGGCATCGAGCTTCAGACACTGGCGAAACTGTACCAGCGCATCGCGCAGACTCTGCGGAGTGTGCTGCTGCACGCTGCACAAACCACGCAGGTACGCCACCGCGGCCGGGTATGACGCGCAGGCATCACCGACAAGGCTCAAACCGGGAATGCGCTGCGCAACCAGGCACGTCAATGCCCCAAGCGACGCCCCGAGATCACGGACATCCAGTGTCTGCCCATGCAGCAGAGCGTGATCGCGGCCACGGATCAACTCGACCGACCATTGCTGCTGATCGCTCGGGCCGCTACACCGCCCGCTCAAGCAGTAGTCCGCAGACAACTGCCCGACCAGCGACCGCACATCGACCGGTTGTGCATATGCCGCCATCAATCCCGAGGGGATGACGTGCAACACCTCGCCGAACGCCAACGTCAACTGACGGATCATCACATCCTGCAGATCCAGCGCTGCCGTCTCCCCCAGATTGCGAAACGGCAGAACAGCCAGCGAAGGCGCCACAGCCCTCGCCTGACCAGATGTGTCGAGTTCGACAACCGCACAGGTAAATCGATAACCCTGGCCGTACACCGTCGCAATAAAGTCCTTGTTTTCCCTGAGCAGCTTGCGCAATGCATAAATGCAGCGGGTCAACGATTCTTCGGCGGCATCCATCTCGGGCCATACATGGTCCAGCAAATAATCCTTGCTGACGACCGACCCCGCCGACTTCAGCAACATGCGCAGTACGTTCAACTCTTTGGGTGGGACGTGAACTCCCTCTCCATCTCGCATCAGCGTTCCATCGCTTTGCAATAGCCAGTGGTCAAACACGAATGACTTGACCGGCGATTGATCAGTTGCACTGTCCATACTTTGAAATTTCTCTATAGAAAGTTACTGAAGCGCAATCAAGCCTGAGGGTGATCAGGCTCGAGATGACAAGCCGCGTGACTATAGGAAGTTGAGTGGGAGGATTCCGTAGGACTAGTAACCCTATGGCGTAGGAAAGTGCGACACAAGCAGTAAGTTCACTTTAAAAATTAAGCATCGACCCGCGACCCATAGCAAAAAACAGAATCTTACAAAATTAAAAAGTACTCCTTACAATCGAAATGACAGACTGTTTTTTTAAATGCTCAATCCTATTTGCACTCTCTCACCAAACAACAAATATCACCGACCGTTCGCCACTCCGTCACATCTGCATCCGGTAGATCGATACCAAACGCCTCATTGATGGACATAACAATCTCTACAACACCCACGGAATCAACGCACAAGTCTTCCACCAGCCGTGAATCCGACTCGATCGTCCGTCGATCAACCTGTAAATAACCTGACAGCACCTGTATAACCTGACGTTCAAGATCATCACTCATGAAACCCGACATTACTCCCTCCAACAAAAAATTCGGGCACAACCCTAGCCCGAAAAAGCCAGTACCACGCCCGTTTCAAGAACATTCTTTTACTTTTACTGACATGCGTCAGCTTCACTTCAAAAATTCAACATGGCCTTCAACATATCTGCGAACTGATTCAGATGTGAAGACAAGGTCTTATTGAAGTTATCGTGATAAGAGTTGGCATTCGAGTACTTCTGCGTAAATGACTGCAATGTGTTCTTCATGCGTTCTTCCTGGGCATTGAAGCCGGTTTGCCAGGCCTGGAATTTGGCGGTGTCCCAAGTCACTGTACCGCCGGACGGCAGGCTACTTTTCATGGTCCATAGCGGCCCGGTGTCTATGACTACGCAGTAACTGCCGTCGGAATTTTGCTTGAGGCAACTTGCAGGCAGCCCCAGCGCTTCTCGCCACTTTTCCGCTTCCGCCCTGCTCGCGCCTCCTTTTCCGGGTTCGGGAAACAGCACGGATGCAGGATTTGGATGACTGTATTTAGCGATCAGGTCATCAAGTGCGGCTCTCAGCGCACCGGCATTCAATTTGACTTCTTTGCCCTCATTGGCGCCTTGAATCCAGTCTTTCAACTTCGCGGTAATTTCCGCATTGAAGTCGGAGAAGAAGTTCGAATAGGCCGAAATGATGTGTTCATAACCGGCCAAGTAACCGTTCTTGATCAGGTCAATGAGTTCGAGCAGCTTGTCAAAAAACTCGTTTGAAGAATTAATTCTTAGGTCGCACTCGTCAGCGATCTCTTCCGGCACCGGCATTCGCTTCAGGTCATCGAGAATACGGTCTTGCTGATCGTAGAGTTGCTGGCGTTGCTCCATTGGCAGCGTATCGAGGCAATGGGTGAACACCGTTCCACTCTGGCGCATCTGGTGTGTCCACATCAGCGATCGAATACGTTTAGCGTGAATCTGCTCGACAAACTCGGCAGACGCAAAATACTGCGCCAGAATCTCTGCAGGTGAGCTTTGAAGTTCTCTGGGAACTCCAGCCGGGCACTTGAGCATATTTTCCAGATTACGACTCAGCGCTTTTACCGAACGTTCGAGTAACTGCGTCAGGGAAAACGCAGCGAAGATCCCGGAGGGCATTTCAGGGGGCGGCGGCGGTTCAGCAACGGCGTTGAAATCTGCCGACGGCATGCGTCCAGGAGGTGTGGAATCCGGAATTCTCATTTTGACCTCCTATTCAAGCTGATATTGCACGAATGATTTCAGCGCGCGATTGAAAAAGCTGCATCACCATTTCCATCAATTTTTGCAGTAACGCCGCCTCCGCCGAGTCTTTCTGGCCGACTTCATCGCTCAAACTCTTCTGGGTGTTTTGCGCACTTTGTTGCAGTACTTCCTTCTCCCGTGCTGCGTGCTCGGATATGCGCACCATGTTCGACACGACCTGACTGATGCTCATCGACATGGCGTTGAGCGCGCGACCGATTTCGAGCTTCTTTTCTATCCCCTTGCTGCCCATTTGACTGAGCCAGTCGGAGGTCTGCCCGACCTTCTGCGCCTTGAGGATTTCACCGTCGAACCAGGCTTGTTCCCGGGCGGTCAGCGTGGCGCCCTGGGGTTTGAAATCCACTGACGTCGAGCGGCCGAAATCATCGAAGGTCTTGATCTTGTAGGTGGTTTGCGGGTTCCAGTCATCGCGGGCGCGATCGCGCTTCAGATCACTTGCGATGTTGTTGGCTTCCAGCGAGTTACGTTTGTGCAAATTGATGTCCGCATGCTTCAGACCTTGACCCTGAAAGGTCTTGGCCATGGCGAAACCGGCGATAGCACCGGACACCACTGCCGCGGTGATGGCGCTGTTGAGCGCAGCCTTGCCAGACTCGACAATGGCGGCGCCCTGGGACTTGGCGGCGTCAGACGCCATGACGCTGAAATGGCCACGCAGTTGTGCGTTGGCGACTCGTGCGATGTTCAACGCAATGATCGCGGCCACCAATACATTGGCATGTTTTTCCCAGGCACCGGGGTCGAACATCAGCTCGTTGAGGACTTCATCCCTGAGCGTTGTCGAAGCAGCCACGAAGTCTTGCCAATCGGACTCACTCGGCTGGTAATCGTTGATCGCACTGTCGAATTGCGCTGCCGACGGGGTTCGAATATCAGGGTTCTTGAGGAGTTGTTTGTCGACGATCGCCGTACTCAGAACGAGGTTCTCGGGCGCATCTTGTTTCATTTTGGCGGGAACTGCCGCCTCTTGCGAATTGATCAGTGCGCGCGAGATCACGCTTGCGCCGCTAATAGTGGTCATATCGAATTCCTTCCATCCATGATTTCAAACCTGCCGAACCATATGCAGGCTGACAGAATGACTGCGTTGCATATCGGCAAAGACCTGCTCGATCTGTCGGGTGCGGTCCTGCATTGCCTGGCCGTAGTCATCGACCAGCCGGGTGAGGTAGGAGGTGATTTCCTCGCTAATCGCCATGCGTACTCGTACATCGGCCAGGTGTTCGGCAGCCTGGGCCTGGTGCACGCCGCTCCTGATCTGCAATCCGCCCTGCACGGCCACATTGCCGAACTCGGTGACGGCCTGGGCGATCTCCAGGTTGGCGGCGTAGCGGGCCAGGGTTACGGGATCAGCGCCATTGGTGATGAAGCCGCGCAACTGGGTCAGCATCTGGGTCAGTGAGTTACCGACCGATGAAGCCGCCTGTTTGAACGCCTGCATGGCGGCGGGCACGGCATTGGCAATCATCGAAGACAGTTTTGAGGCGATGGCGCCGACCATCGGCCCGATCACCTGTGCCCCGACCACGGCGACCAATGCAACGGCAGCCAGCGTTGCCGCGATCCCCTGGATCATGCCGGCGATTTGTGCGATGTCTTTGGCGGTCTCAGGGTCGACACCCAGCCCGATCAACAGTTGGGTGTAGAGTTCGGTAAATAACTTGATGGCTTCCTGCATTACAGTGGTCAGCGGCTTCATGGCTTCGGCCATGAACGACACACCGGTTGCTGACTGAACCGCGGCATCGGAAATCATGATCGCCGCACCAATCACACCCACCGCGATCAACACCGGGTTGGCGGTCAACACGCCGGCGGCGATGGTCGCGACGGTCAAAATCGCACCGACGATTTTGCCAATGCAACCCATGGTTTTCTGCAACGCCTCGGCCTTGCGGACTTCTTCCAGATACTTTTCCGACTCGAGCTTCATGTGCTCCTGAAGCTTGGCTTGCAGCTCCAGGAACAGCTCTTGATTGATCTCTTCCTTGTTCTGCGCGGCATCACCCAGCAATTCAATGATCTTCAAGCGGTTCAGCAATGCCAGTGCGCTGCTGCTCAGCGCCTTTTCGTTGGACTCCTTCACCGAGGGTCCGCCGAGCCCGGCTTCCTGCACTTTCACGGCCACCGCGGCCAGCGTTTTGGCGCAGGCGTTGGCGAGCTCGATCAGTTTCAGGTGGGCGTCGGTCGCCTTTTGCAGTGTCTGGGTATGGCCCGCCAGCTCACCTTTGAGTTTGTCACGTAGCACCAGCTCACTCGCATACTCTGGTGACTCCGGATCCAGCCCCGCCAGCCGTGCTTCACTCTCATCCAGCAATCCCTGGACATGCCGAACCCGTTCCTGCAACTGATCGAGGTGCTCCTGGCTGCTCCCGATCTCGCCCTCGGCAACCTCCAGCGCCTCGACGGCTGCAGCGTAATCAGCCGCCAGTTTTTCATGCCCCTGCTGCCTGGCACCGGCCATGCTTTGCAGCATCGCCAGGCGATTTTTCAGTTTGTTGACGTCGACCTCGCCGAGCATCTCGCTGATCATCGCCATCAACAGGGTGAACAGGTCACCATTGGTTTCCTGTTTGTTGCCGTCCGCGCGTGGTGGTGGCGTATGTAGCACGGGCCTGCCAGCATTGGCGACGGATGGGCCGGATTGGCTTTCGTAGCTCACCGACGTCAGGCGCGCCAATGCCTCTTGGCCGGCCTTCTGAAAGTCAGCCGTCCTGGCGACCTGGCTGGCCGCCTTGCCATATTTCTCAAAGGCCTCGTCTCGACCTGTCGAGCCTGAAAATATCGGGTTGAAGGTGCTTCTGATCTCACTCATGTTCTGTCTCCGAACAATCCTTTTCAATGTGACTCAAGGTGTCGAGATACACCTGAGCCTGCTTGTGCAGATCGTCTTCCGTGGCTTGTTCAAGCACATATTCGAAACACAACCTGGCCTTGCCGATCTTGCCCAGCGCCAGGTGGCACTGGCCGGTGTACAACATGGGCCGGTAGTCGTTCTTGCCTTGGGCGAAGGCGATCGCATACAGATCGATCGCTTTCTGGTGGTTGTGCTTGAGTTGGTGTACGGCGGCCAACCCCATCCAGTAATGGCTGTTGTTGAAGTCGTAGATGCACAGGAAGTGAAAGAACTTCTCGGCATCATCCAGCCGTCCCTGTTCATAGAACTGAAAAGCGAAGGCGTAGAGGCTGTTCATGTGCTCGTCACTGATGCCTTGTACGTCTTTCAACGCCGCGCCACCGAGCACTGCATCCACGACTTCGAGGGCCACTTGTTCATCTTGTTGTTTGTCGCGACTCATCAGCCACACTCCTGAAAAACGTCAGCGCTGCTGACGACTGCATTGAGCCAAAGCGCTGGTGAGCACGCTGCCAAATTGCGCTCATGCCAACGTTCGGGGGAAAACGGAAAAGGGAGAAATCAGGCTTGCTCGACCTGTTCGAGCCAGATCAACAGACGCAATACTTCTTCGATTTCCTGCACCTGAAGGAAGCTGTAGCGCTGGTGGATTTTGAATATCCGCCGGGCCAATGCGATGTCATTGATCACCGGTACCCCGACTTCCCTGGCATAGGCTCGTACCGCCAGGGCGCGTTGGTTGGTTTCCATCAGTGAGATGAACGGCAGCACAGTGATTTCCGGGCGGAAGTACACACCGATGGCAATGTGGGTCGGGTTGGCGATGATCATCCGCGAGCTGCGCACATCGGATTTGACCTGCTCGGACAGCAGCTCCATATGCAGGTCACGCCGACGGCCCTTGATTTGTGGATTGCCATCCTGCTCCTTGTGTTCGCGCTTGACTGCGTCCTTGTCCATCATCTGATCTTTCATGAACAACCAGTATTCACTCAACGCATCCAGCACGACGATCAGCAGCACGCATCCCAGGAACGCCAACACCAGCACCAGCAATAAGTGCCCCCAGATCGCGAACAGCTCCGGTGCCTGGGTGAACAGTTGGGCAAACAGCAGTTGCCGCTGCGTGATCCAGACGATCCACAGCGCCATGGCAAAGCTGCCCAGGTACAACAACGCTTTGACCGTGTCCTTGACGGTGCGCAGGCTGAACAGTTTTTTGAATCCATTGATCGGATTCAGCGCACCGAGATTGAGCTTCAACGCCTCGCTGGCCAGTGCAAAGCCGCTTTGCAACAACGCAGGTAGTGCACTGGCCAAGACGCACACCAGCAGCAACGGCAGCAATGCCTTGAGCCCGACCAGCACCAGCATCGCCGAGTACACTTGCATCTCCACGTCAAAGTCACTGGCGATGATGCGCCGATAGACTTCCATGACCTCGAACAATGAGCTGTTGAACACCATGTAAGTGATGCCGCAGAGGGTCAGGCAGGTGACCACCAGATCCTTGGCCTTGAACGTCTGCCCTTTGCGTGACGCATCGCGCAGTCGCTTGGCGGTGGGTTTCTCAGTCTTCGAGGCGCTGGACGACATCGGCGGCCTCCCCGTCGACACCCAGATAGCGCTCCAGCCCATGGGATTTCATGCCCATGCGCATGACTTCATCCGGCAGGTGCACGCCGAAATACAGCATCAACACCACCAGCGCCACCAGGCTCTTGACCGTCAGCGACACCGAGAATGCGTTCATTTGTGGCGCGTACCGCGAGAGCAAGCCAAGCAGCGCTTCGCTGACCAGCAGTGTGGCCACCACCGGCGCGCTGATCACCAGCGTCTTGCTCACCAGAGCATCGAGCAGGCTCAGGACTGATGGCAGGTGCATCTCGCAACCATTGGCCGGCGTGCAAATACGGTAGCTGTGGCCAACGGTTTCGAGCATCAGCAACATGCCGCCGCCTTCGAGATAAACCACCGCGGCGAACAACTGGAGAAAATTCGCCAGCTCCGAGGTATCGACGCCGTTGGCCGGGTCCACTGTGCTGCTGAGCATTGCGCCGCGCTGGTTGTCGATCAGGTTGCCCATGGCGTGCAGCACCCAGAACGGCCAGCACAGCAGGCATCCAAGCAGCACGCCAATGCCGGCCTCACGCAACACCAGACCGAAGAATGCCAACCCGTCGAGAGCAGGCAGCGGCACGCCCACATAGACCCAGAATCCCGTCGCCACCAACACAATGACGGCCTGGCGTGGCGCCCCCGTGAGCACGCCGCTGTTGAGAAACGGCAACATGAAAAAAATCGGCGCCAGGCGTGCAACCCCAAGAATGGCAGCGGCGAACCAGGCGTACAGATCGAAAAACAACGTCACCGACATTGCGCTAACCCAACGCCAGACGTATGACTTCACGGCTGAAATCGAGCAGGGTTTCACCGTACCAGCCCGAGAGCAGGAACAGGCACGCGGCGACGGCCAACAACTTGAAACCGAACGGCAGTGTCTGCTCCTGTAATTGGGTCACGGTCTGAATCAACCCGACCACCAGGCCGACCACCGTGGCGACAATGATCGGCCAGGCCACCATCAACAGGATCAGGTACAGGGTTTTATTACCGGCATAGACCAGGTCGTTCATGAGCCGCCCCTACGCCAGCAAGGTCAGGTATTGCTTGACCAGCCCGGTGGACAGCAACGCCCAGCCGTCCAGTGCAACAAACAACACCAGTTTGATCGGTACCGAAATGATCACCGGGCTCATCATCATCATGCCCAGCGCCAGCAGGATGCTTGAGATCACCAGATCGACGATGACGAACGGCAAATACAAGTAGAAGCCGATCTTGAAGGCGCTTTTGATTTCACTCAATGCGTAGGCCGGCAGCAGGGAAAACAGCGACGGCGTGAGTTCTTCATCGGCGGGCAGACCGATGTCGGACTCACTCTGCACCGCTTGCGCCCGCTCGAAGAACAGTGCCAGTTCCGGGTCGGTGTATTTACGCAGGTATTCCTTGTATCCCCCCAACCCGTTCTCGGCAAAATTCACCACCGACTCGATGTCGGTAAAAGCCACCTGTTCTTCCTTGTAATAGTCATAGCCTTGCTTGAGCACCGGCGTCATCACGAAAATCGCCAGCATCAAGGCAATCGCATTGAGGGCCATGTTCGAGGGCACCTGCTGCAAGCCCAAGGCGTTACGCACTATGACAAAGACAATGGAAAATTTTATGTAGCAGGTGCCTGCCGCCACCAGAAACGGCAGCAGTGAAGCGAACGCCAGCAGCGCGATAAGCGAGACGTCATTCATCGCGGCATTCCGTCCGGTGAGCCGTTGCGATAGACCTCGAGCAACTCCACACCCAACTGCTCTTCCAGTTGCACCAGTTCGCCACGGGCCACCGGCTTGCCATTGGCGCGCACTTCGATGTGCCGCGCCGCATCGTCCGTCAGCGGGATCAGTTGTCCCTCGATGATCCGCGACAGCGTGGCCAGATTGATTTCCTGGGTCGCGAGCACGAATTGCAGACGCACCGGCAAAGCGCCGAGGTCAAAATCGGGATCGGAATCTGCCGAGCCTTGGACGTCGGTCGCGGTCGATTGCATGTGTATCCCCTGTTCAGTAAAGGTGAAAACGCCGAGGCATTGATGCCCCAGGCAGCATCGTTGCGAACGCTGGATGATTCGCAGGACATCGCCCGCCTTCAGCCGTATCCGATGTCTGAGATGACTCGACCCCAGCATCAGCTCCAGGCGCAGCGGCAAATCGCTCAGCCATGAGTCGGCGTCCAGGGGCAGGCTGGCGGCCCGTGCCGGTGGCAATCGGGTCAACCACAGGCGCCCACGAGGCGTGTCGAGCCATGGCAGTTCTTGCGGCGGCAATTGCCCGGGAAGGACCCCATCGACGTCGGATACTTGCTGGTAGTGCAAGTCGTCTACCTCCAGCAGCAAGGGTTGCGGCACCGCGCGGAACAGTTCGGCGATGTTCATCAGCGAGCACTCGACCGTCAGTAACGACCGCAAACCCGGGAGTGATTGATACAACCAGTCGCGGGCGTCGATCAAACCCCGCCATTCCCCGCCCTCGCCTGATGCGCGAAAACACAGGTAGCCCGATTGCCCTGGCGGATGGCCTGAACCGGCGTCGACATCCGCGCTCCGCCAGCGTCGTATCGCTTGCGCGGCGGTATGCGCCTGGGCGTTGATCCGGCGCAACTTCAGTGCGCTCATGCGCCCTGCCCGGCGTCTTCGGTCTGCTCGTCGTCCGGCGGCTGCCGCGAGCCCTGGCGCTGCTGTTCGCCGTCGCTATCGGTCAGGTGCCAGGCGGGTTCGCGGACGTGCTCCAGCGACACTTTGAGTTGTTCGAAAACCTGGGCATTGCTCGGGCTGAGTTGCAGGTTGCGGGTGGGCTCATCGGCCACGCGGCTGATCGTCACCTGCCCGCTGACGGTTCCTTTGTTGAACGGAACCTGCAGCAAGCTCCGGTCGGCAACCGACAAGGTTTCGATGATCGGGTCGAGGGCATGCGGTGCTGGCGGCATCACGGGCGCCGAGGCCGCAGGTGATGCAACTGTCGGCACATGGCGTGCGGTCGGGAGGCTCGATAAGGCTTCGGGCCTTTGCCCTTCGAACTCAGGTATCGGGGGTGCACCTGGAATGGCGGCACGTTCGACCGGGAGCGGTTCGACGATGTTTGATGGGGGCTGGATCGGCCCTGACTCAACAATGATCGGAGTCGCCAGGTTTATCGGTGCCGACGCGACAACTCTGTCGACAACAGGCGCAACGTCAGCCACAGGTGACAACAACCGAGGCTGCACAGGTTTACTCAACAGCGGCTGCGCTTGTGGATGAGACTGCGGTGTGAGCGGCCGTACTTCGTCGAGTTCAGCAACCAGCTTTTCCGGGAGCGTGACCATCGTCTGCAAAGTGATTGCGCGACCAGTGTCCATCAGGGGTCGATGACACAGGATCAACGGCGCCATCAGCTCCAGAACACCTTGTGGCAGCTCATCCTCCTGCACCGGCACCAGCCTGTCGTGCAACTCATCCATCGGCTGTTCGGTGACGGGGTCCAAGGGTTGAACCGGCAAGGGTGAAATTACAGATACATTGCTCATCGCGGAACTCCGTTCATCTCTTCCACTTCTCTTTCATCCCGGCGCATCTGCTCCAGCCGTTGCCTGCGTAACAGCTGCTGAACAGCCCCTTCGTACTTGTCGTGCTTGCGCTGCGCGAACCGCAGTTGCTCGCTCTGCTCCTGCAACGCTTGCTCAATCTCCCGGCACTGCTGATCGACCCGGTCACGCTCCAGGCGCAACAGATCTATCTGCCGCCGAATGACCGCCTGCCTTCGCAACAGTGCCAACAGTTGCCCGTGATCGAGCACACAGTCATTGGCGCGATGGCTGGCCAACAAACTGTGTAGCGCCGCTTCTTGTCCGTCGAAAGCGGCCCGCTCCTGCACCAGCGGCTGCAGTTGCTGCCGGGTACGCGCTATCAGCAGTTCAGCGCGTTGCCGACGGAACTGGCTGAGCGCCAACAGGCGAAGGCGATCGGCTAATGGATTCATGCCATGAGCCCCTGTAATTGGCCCAGGGCCTCGTCCGGTTCACAGCATTCGCCCGTGGGCTGGCGCAACCACTGGTGGAGGGCTGCGCGGCGTTGCAGCGCCTGGTCATTGGCGGCGTCCGCGCCTGGGCTGTACTCCCCCATGTCGAGAAAAACCTGCAACTGCTCAAGCCGCGTCAGCGTATCCCGGGTCGCCGCCGCCAGTTGCTGCACCTGCGGCGGGGTGACTTGCGTCGCCACGCGACTGACGCTGCGCAATACATCGATTGCCGGGTAGTGACCCTTGGCCGCCAAGGCTCGACTGAGGTAGATGTGTCCGTCGAGAATCGAACGAATCTCCTCGGCGATCGGGTCCGGCTCGTCGTCACTTTCCAGCAGCACCGTGTACCAGGCGGTAATGCTGCCGGAAGCGGTCACACCCGGTCGTTCCAGCAGGCGCGGCAAGGCATCGAACACCGAGGCCGGATAGCCCCGTCGCGCCGGTGCTTCACCCGCAGCCAGGGCCAGGTCGCGACGGGCCCTGGCATAGCGCGTCAACGAGTCCAGCAACAACACCACACGCTGGCCCTGGTCACGGAAATACTCGGCGATGGCGGTGGCCTGGAGCGCCGAGTTGCAGCGGTCCACCGAGGAAAAATCCGACGTGGCGTACACCACCACGCAGCGGGCGCGTTTTTCCGACTGGCGCAGGTGCGCGATGAATTCGGTCACTTCGCGGCCTCGCTCGCCGATCAGGCCGATGACAAACACATCGGCGTCGGTGTGGTTGATCAGCATATTGATCAGGGTGGTTTTGCCGGAGCCGGCGGCGGCGAAAATGCCGATGCGTTGACCGATACCGCAGGTCAACAATCCATCGATCACCCGAACGCCCGTGCACAACGGCTCCACCACCGGGCGCCGCTGCTGGTACGACGGCGGGTCGGCATCCACCGGATAGTCCTGTTGCGCCAGCGCCGTAGACGGTGCCAGACGCTCGACGATAGTGCCCTGAGGGTCGACTACGCTGCCGAGCAAGGCGTCACTGCACGTCAGTTGCAGGGTCGAACCCGTGGGCACAATCATCGATTCCCTGGACAAGCCTTTCGCATCACCGAGCAGGCTGAGCAGAACAGCGTCGGGTTTGAAGCCGATGACCTGCGCCCGGGCCACGACCTGAGGCAGGCGCCAATGCCGCCGTACTTCGCAGACCTCGCCCACTACCACATCGCCCAAAACGGCTTCGATCAGGGGACCGCTCAAACGCAAGGGATGGGCCGCATGCCTTTCCAGCCGGGTGTTCATCGACGTAAAAGTTCGCACAGCGTTTCGGTTGCCTGCACGAAAGCATCCAGGGCTTGCGCGAAGTGTTCAGCGTCGCCGAGGGCATGGGAATTGGCCATCAAACGCAGTTCGAGCCGTTCCTGAACGACGCAAAGGTGCAATTGCCCGGTGCGGGAAAAAGCATTGCCCTCAAACAAAAACCGCATCAAATCGAAGGCACAATGGTTCATTGCACCCGGGCTCGCTTCTGCGACCGTCGTCCAGACCCAGACATCGCCATCGACCATCGCCACGTTGATATCGGGCAGATTCTTCATCTGCATTTCAATGGTGCTGTGACTATCGAAATGCCCTATCTGGCTGTCCTTGCAGCCACTATGACGTAGCGCTTCGCGCAACAGATCGGCAATATCCATTGACATCATTTACGGGGTTTCCTTACAGGGTTTTGATCACATTGACGGAGACGGTCTCGCAGACTTCGCCGAACGACATCACGTCCAGCTCGCGACAACGCCCCTCGATAAGCTTCTTGACGTAGCGCCGTACATCGACCGAACACAGCAGCACCATGTCCTTTTGAGCAATGTGCACACTGTCCAGGGCGACGCTCAGGCGATCCATCAGCTCTTCGGATTCGGCCGGCTCGAGGTTGATGAAACTGCCGGCCGAGGTTTGCCGAATCCCGCGCCGCACCACCTCTTCGAACTCAGCCGACAACAGCAACACCCGCAAGTCATTACCCTGGGCAAACTTGTTGCTGATGTAGCGGGCCAGCGAGCCACGAACGTGCTCGACCAGCGCCAGCGCGTCTTTTTCCCGGGACGCCCAATGGGCCAGGGACTCAAGAATGAGCTTCATGTTGCGCACGGAAATACGCTCGCCGATCAGGCGCTGCAGCACTTCGGTGACCTTCTGCACGGTGACGTGGCGATAGACTTCCTTGAGCAGATCGGGGCAGCGGGTTTCCATTTCGTCGAGCAGTTGCTTGGTTTCCTGCACGCCGAAAAACTCCTGGATGTTGCGCGCCAGCAAGGTGACCAGGCAGCGGTAGCATTCCTCGTCCGCCGGGCGCAGGTGATAGCCCAATTGCTGCACCCGTTCCTGGTCGGTGGCGTTGACCCACACCCCGCCCAGGCGATTGCTGTCACTGCCGTGCACCAGGGCAAAGCCCATGGATTCCAGCTCCGGCGAGTAGTCGAGCAACCGCCAGTGATCGAAATGGATATCGAACTGCTCGGCGCGCACTTCGTTGATCAGCACCGCCACTTGATGCGCCGGCAATGCTTCGCTGGCGCGCAATTGCGGCTCGGGTATGCGTAGACCGTAATCGACGAAAAACTGGCTGCGAAAACGCGCCGCCCAACGGGCCCTGGTCAACTCATCGAGGCGCGCGGTGGGCACCAACAACATCAGCGGGATGGTTTCGGTGGCGACATTATCGATGTCCTCGAGCAGGCCCGAGCCGGTCTGCAAGGCTTCACCCTGCGTCGACGATGGCCGGCTGTCACCCTGGCCCTCGACCCTGGAGGCCTTGCGCCGGCGAACGAACACCAGCACTGCCAGGGCCGCGGCGATGGGCAGGAAGGTCAGCAGCGGAAAACCGGGCAACAGGCCGACACCCACCGCCAGCAGCGCCGTCACCCCCAGCACGAACGGATGACCCAGCATCTGGGCGAGCATGTTGCGCCCCAGGTTGGCATCATCGCCGTTGACGCGGGTAACGATGAAGCCGGCGCCGATGGCGATCAGCAACGCCGGAATCTGAGCCACCAGACCATCGCCTATGGTCAGCAGGGTGTAGGTCGACAAAGCTGTGGACAGGTCCATGCCCATCTGCCCGACGCCAATGGCCATGCCGCCGATGAAGTTGACGAAGATAATGATGATGCCGGCGATGGCGTCGCCCTTGATGAACTTCATCGCGCCGTCGAACGAGCCGTACAACTGGCTTTCGCGCTCCAGCACGCTGCGCTTTTCCTTGGCTTCCTCGGCTGTCATGGCGCCAGCCTTGAGGTCGCCGTCGATGCTCATCTGCTTGCCGGGCATGCCGTCCAGCGAGAAGCGCGCCGCGACTTCGGCCACCCGCTCCGAGCCCTTGGTGATCACGATGAACTGGACAATAGTGACAATGGAAAAGATCACGAAGCCCACCACCAGGCTTTCACCGATCACGAACTCACCGAAAGAGGCGATGATCTCCCCCGCATCAGCCTGGCTGAGGATCAGCCGGCTGGTGCTGATCGACAGCGCCAGGCGAAACAGGGTGGTCAACAGCAGCAACGCCGGAAAGGTCGAGAAACTGAGGATGCGTTCGATATAGAACGACCCCAGGAACACCAGCAGCGAAATCACGATGTTCAGGCCGATGAGAAAATCCACCAGCACCGTCGGCAGCGGAATGATCAGCATGGCGATGATCATCACCATCAGCGACAGGATCAGCAGCTCCGGGCGAGCGCTGACGTTGCGCAAAAACACATTGAGCATGGCGGGTCAGTTCCGGGAAAAAGTCATGAGCTGCCGCCGGGACGACGCCGCTCAATACATTCGAGGGCATAGGCAATGTCCGCCAGGCGCGTGAACTGCTCTGCCAGACGCAGCGGCGCCTGTTCATCGGCAAACAGCGGCGCCGGTAATTGCAGGCTGAGCCGGCGCACCTTCTGCAGCACCGTCGAACGCTCATGGTGCGCACTCAACAGCACTCGCTCACCCAGGACGCCGAGCAACAGCTGGTCGAGTTCATCGGGGTAGGTCAGCACACCGAACAGGAACACCAGCCAGTCGGGCTCATCGGGGTTGTGCCGGCAGATGAGTGCATCACCGAGCAGGCCGCGGATAAACAGGTCATCGGCTGAACGCAGGCGTTTGAGGTCGTTCACCCGGGCCAGCAGTTGACCGAACTCCACTTGCGAACAACTGGGATCCTGGGCGCTGATGTCGGTAAGCAATGCCGCTTCAATGAAGGCCAGCACAGCGCTGCGTTGCGACGGACCGTACAGGGCGATCCAGTCCTGATAACAACTGACCGGCCCGCAATCGGACTCGATAAAATCCCGGTAGGTCTCGCGCAACAGGCCTGCACGCACCGTCATGCTCGCACCGAACATTCTGGCTTTGAGGGCGGTATTGATCCCGGCACTCATGCGCTTGGGGGAGCCTTGGGCAACCACCGTCTGCAATAGCATTTCAAGCCGCTGACGAGTCCGTGTCTCGAGTTTTTTCCGGCGCAGCAGTTCGCGCAGCACCAATGCCAGGTCGCTATCGTCGGGAAACAGGTTGCGTACCATCTGCAGCAACCAGCTGTCGGACTTGTCCGCCAGCCGCGCCAGGCTCAGCACCTGCCGCGCCTTGGGCACGGTATCGTCCTCCAGGACTTTTTCGAAGGAGTCGGTCAACGCATCGGACTTGAGCTCGAACTGCCGCCGGCCACGGAACTGGGTCAAGGCTGCAGACATTTCATCGCTGATCTGCACAAAGCGCCGGGCCACGTCGGCCGTTGTGCCATCGTCAAGATCAAGCTCTGCATCGACCTGCGGTTGCGGATGCTGGGCGGCCTTCTCGGCATTCAAGCGTGCCTGGGCCGCTCGCCCACCGGTGGAAATCGGTGGCAGGATCATTTTTCTGCCGCCCGGAAAAAGGATCGACGCACCCGCTCATGCTGCTGTGGGCTCAGCAATCGCGCATCCGGCTCAACCGTGGCGGGCTCAAGGGCGTCGAGAATTTCCTTGGGCTGAATCAGGAACACCCGCACCGTATTGGCCGAGCGGTTCTGCCGATAGCTGAACAATCGGCCGACCCACGGAATCGAACCCAGCACCGGTATCCGTCCGATTTGCTCGCTGTTGTCATCGCGGGTGAAACCGCCGACCAACAGGCTCTTGCCCTGGGGCACCCGCGCCACCGTGCTGATCCGTGTACGCCCGACCGTCGGCAAACTGCCGGGTTGCTTGTCCCGGTCAGGTTTTTCTACTTCGTTGCCGTCTTCAATACTGAGTGACATTTCAATTTCGTCCGCCTTGGCGAAACGGGGCAGAACGCTGACGAGCGTGCCATAGGTCACGTGCTGCAAATCGACACTGCGCTCCCCCACCAGCGGCGCATAAAACGTGCGGTTGTTGTCAAAGATCGCCGGCACGTTCTCTTGTGTCAGGATCACCGGACGCGAGACCACATTCGCCCGGTTGGTGCGCTCCAGGGCCATGACCTGGGCGACGAACGAAGCGCCATCAAGGGTGGTCGCCGAGCCGGCGTTGAGCGATACGGTGAATGTCCCACTGGACTTCAATGCGCCCTGCCAGTTGATGCCCAACTGATTGAGTTCGTCCTTGTGCAAATCGATGATCCATAACGACAACTCCACATGTCGTTTCGGCGTATCCAGTGCACTCACGAGATTCTCGATAAAGCGCACCTGCTCCGGCAAACCCTTGACCAGCAGGCTGTTGGTGTCCGGATAGGCCACCACGCGAATGTTTCCGGCGGCCATCTCCCGGGCAATGATCCGCGGCGCGGCCGGGTCCTGATCGGGGGATGTGGTCGCCAGGCCTTCCAGGGGAAACGCCGGCATCGCTCGCTGCGCCGGGGCTTGCGCAACGGCCGGCTCGACCTCGCGCTTCTCGCCGCGCAACAGATCCTCGATCACGGTTGCCAACCCGGGGATGGTCACCTTGTCATCGCGCAGCTCGTATTTACGGTCGCTGACAAAGGTGTTGTGCACCTGGATAACGCCGATCTGCTGCCTGCCCAGCAACAGTTCCGAGCGCTGGTTTTCCATCAGACCGGCCGCTTGCACCACTAGATCTACATACATCGGCGGCCCCGACACATGGAACGTATGCAGGCCGTCATGGCGCAACGGATAACGGCCATCGAGCAGCCCGGACCGCTCGAGAAACGCCTGAAGCCTGGCCACGGTCAGGGTCTGCAGCGACATCATCGAGTTTTTCACTTCCGCGGCGTCGTACAGATAGATCGCCTGGCCATCGCTGTACCAGATCAACCCCATCTGTGCGCTGACCCGCTCGAAGGTCCGTTGCGGCGAGCGCAGATCAAAGCTGCCGGAGATCCGCTTGGCCGAGGCGGCCTTGCTGATGATCACCGGTTTGCCCAACGGCCCGGACAACTCCGAAAAAAACGTGCGCACACTCTGTTCGCGAGCCACGTATTCGTCGGCATTCGCCCGCACCGTACACGGCACCAGCATCAATATGGCAGCCAGCCAGAAGGGCAAAACATACAAGGATTGAACGCCGCGGTTCATCGGTTCACTTGCCTGGAAGGTAGGTAATGTCGGCCAGGCTGCTGGGTGTGAAGCCCACCAGTTCGCGAACTTCCTTGGAGAAATGCGAAGAAGAGGCAAAACCGAACTCCAGCGCCAGATCCGTCAGGGAACGGTCCTGCAGACTCATGTTCAACAGCGCCTGGGCCGTCCGCCAACCGCGCAATGCAGGCTTGGGCGCCGTACCGAGCGCCTGCCGGCACAATCGACGAAAATGCGACACCGACACCCCATAGCGTTGCGCCAGAGTGGTCAGTTTTTCGCTGTGGGTGCCCTGTTCCAGCAGAAAGCGCACAAGCCCGTAACTCTCAGTCTGCCGCAACACACCGGCAAAGGCCTGATAGGCCGCACCGCCAGCCATCGCCTGATCGAGGTACCAGCGCTCTAGCGCCTGTTCCGACTGAACCTGTGTATAAGGCACTGGCAATGCCGCCCAAGGTGCCTGACGGTCTCGCTGAGTGATAGGCGCATGGCCCATATCGATGAACACCTGCAGTTTCACCAGCGGTGCCTGGGCAATTGGCAGGGTCGGCATACTGCCGTTGACCTCAAATCCGCTGGTCACTGCAATCAGCCCTTCCCAGCCCATCGGTAGGCAGCAGGCCGAGACGCACTGCGCCGGGGCCAGACAAACGGCGGATTGGTCTACACGCAGATGCAGCAGCCGCTCGCAGGAGCGGGTATTAGTGGCACGTGTGGCGTGTAGTGATTCGATGGGCACACCAACCTCCTTTGCGGCCTGACGATGTAGGTCGGCAGGATGCAGGACGGGGCGTGTCGAATCCTGATGCAAATATGATGAAATCCGGGCTGGCATATGCCTTGCACCCGTTCACGCATCAGCACGCAAACCAACGGCGGAATGCGTGCCAGGACAATGGCGTCGTCACCCGGCCTTGCTCGTGCAGGATCTGGAACGACGTTTTTTTGCAAGGTGTGAAATCGATGAACGAACCGTCAATCGGCCCTCTGGCCTGGGTCAATGGCAGCGATGCCCCGGAAAAAACCGAAATCAATCTCGGCTTCATGGCCCTGAGCGACTGCGCCTCGGTGGTTGTCGCCGCCACCCAGGGCTTCGCCCAACCTCACGGCTTGACCCTGAACCTCAAGCGTCAATCGTCCTGGGCCAACCTGCGGGACAAACTGGTCAGCGGCGAACTCGATGCCGCCCACAGTCTCTACGGTCTGATTTATGCCGTTCACCTAGGCATCGGTGGCGTGGCCGCGACCGACATGGCTGTGTTGATGGGCCTGAATCAGAACGGCCAGAGCATCAACCTGTCCCGCGGCTTGCAGGCGCTTGGAGTGACCAGTCCTGAAGCACTGGATCGGCACGTGCACCAAACTCGCCCAAAACTCACCTTCGCCCAGACTTTTCCCACCGGCACCCACGCCATGTGGTTGTATTACTGGCTCGCCAGCCAGGGCATTCACCCGCTGCTGGATGTCGACAGCGTGGTGGTGCCGCCACCGCAAATGGTCGCGCACCTGCGGGCCGGGCGTATCGACGGCTTCTGCGTCGGCGAACCCTGGTCCGCCAGCGCCGTGCAACAGGACCTCGGCTTCACGCTGGCCACGACCCAGACCATCTGGCCCGATCATCCGGAAAAGGTCCTCGGCTGCACCCGTGCGTTCGTCGAGCAATACCCCAATACCGCCCGGGTGTTGGTGATGGCGGTTCTGGAAGCCAGTCGCTTCATCGAAGAAAGTACCGAGAATCGCCGCAGTACCGCACAATTGCTCAGTGCCGCGCAGTACCTTGACGCACCACTGGACTGCATCGAACCGCGCCTGCTGGGCGAATACGCCGATGGCCTTGGCCATCACTGGCAAGACCCGCACGCGCTGCGCCTGCACGGGGATGGCGAGGTCAACCTGCCGTACCTGTCCGACGGCATGTGGTTCATGACCCAGTTTCGTCGCTGGGGCTTGTTGCGCGATGATCCGGACTATCTCGCGGTAGCCCGGCAGGTCCAGCAACTGGACCTCTACCGTGAAGCCGCCCGTGCCGTCGGCGTCGCTTCATCAGCCGAGCAAATGCGCAGCAGTCAATTGATCGACGGCAAGATCTGGGACGGCTCGGACCCGGCCGGTTATGCCCGCAGTTTCAAACTGCACGCCATGAGCGATAGCTCGCACCGATCCGCCAGCCGCTGACAGGAGACCACGAACATGCTGCGTATCCTGCTGATCAACGACACCGCCAAGAAAGTCGGACGCCTGAAGGCCGCCCTGACCGAGGCCGGATTCGAAGTGATCGATGAATCCGGCCTGATCATCGACCTGCCCGAACGCGTCGAAACGGTGCGTCCGGATGTGATTCTGATCGATACCGAGTCACCGGGTCGCGATGTCATGGAACAAGTGGTGTTGGTGACGCGTGACCAGCCACGACCGATTGTGATGTTCACGGACGAACACGACCCCGATGTGATGCGACAGGCGATCAAGTCCGGGGTCAGTGCCTACATCGTCGAAGGCATTCACGCACAACGCCTGCAGCCGATTCTCGACGTGGCCATGGCACGCTTTGAGAGCGACCAGGCCTTGCGTGCCCAGCTGCATGCCCGCGACCAGCAATTGGCCGAGCGCAAGCGCATCGAACTGGCCAAGGGACTGCTGATGAAGATGAAGGACTGCAACGAGGAAGAGGCCTACACGCTGATGCGCCGCCAGGCGATGAGCCGCCAGCAGAAGCTGATTCAAGTGGCGGAGCAGATTATTGCCATGAGTGAACTGTTGGGCTGACCCCGCCCCTGTGGCGAGGGAGCTTGCTCCCTCGCCACAAAAGCAGTGTTGGCACAGATCTCGCTAAGTAATCACCACAGGTAACCAACGGCGGTTGCCCCACCTACGACAAAGACGTCGCTCACCTCATTTGCCCTTGGCGGATCGGGTGGCGGCGTTTTTTCGTTTTGGCCCCATAGCACGGGGCCGGTGGTGCGGCCGTATCGGCGCCCCACCTGCAAGCTCATGACTCCTTTCGAGACTCTTCACAGCTGAGGTGCGCAATGAATTCAAGCTTCTGGAAATCCGGCCATACACCCACATTGTTCGCAGCGTTCCTCTATTTCGACCTGAGTTTCATGGTCTGGTACCTGCTCGGTCCACTGGCGGTGCAGATCGCCGCCGACCTGCACCTGACGACGCAGCAACGGGGGCTGGTGGTCGCCACGCCGATTCTGGCCGGGGCGGTGTTGCGCTTCGTGATGGGGATGCTGGCTGATCGCCTGTCGCCAAAAACCGCCGGCCTGATCGGTCAGGTCATCGTCATCTGCGCCCTGTTCGGCGCCTGGAAACTCGGTATCCACAGCTACGAGCAAGCCTTGCTGCTGGGCCTGTTTCTCGGCATGGCCGGCGCTTCCTTCGCCGTCGCCCTGCCCCTGGCCTCGCAGTGGTATCCACCGCAGCATCAAGGCAAGGCCATGGGCATTGCTGGCGCGGGCAACTCAGGCACAGTACTCGCGGCATTGATCGCTCCGGTGCTGGCGGCGGCGTTTGGCTGGAGCAACGTGTTCGGCTTTGCCCTGATTCCGTTGATCCTGACCCTGGTCGTCTTCGCCTGGCTGGCCCGCAATGCCCCCGAGCGGCCAAAAGCCAAATCCATGGCCGACTACTTCAAGGCCCTGGGTGATCGTGACAGCTGGTGGTTCATGTTTTTCTACAGCGTGACATTCGGCGGCTTCATCGGCCTGGCCAGCGCCCTGCCCGGTTATTTCAACGACCAGTACGGCCTGAGCCCGGTCACTGCCGGCTACTACACCGCTGCCTGCGTGTTCGGCGGCAGCCTGATGCGCCCCTTGGGTGGCGCGCTGGCTGACCGGTTCGGCGGCATTCGGACCCTGCTGGCGATGTACACCGTCGCGGCGACCTGCATTGCCGTGGTCGGCTTCAACCTGCCGAATTCCTACGCCGCACTGGCGCTTTTCGTCTGCACCATGCTCGGTCTGGGTGCAGGCAATGGCGCGGTATTCCAGTTGGTGCCCCAGCGTTTTCGCCGGGAAATCGGCGTGATGACCGGCCTGATCGGTATGGCCGGCGGCATCGGTGGGTTTGCTCTCGCGGCCGGCATGGGCGCGATCAAGCAAAGCACCGGCAGCTATCAACTGGCGCTGTGGTTGTTCGCCAGCCTCGGCGTTCTGGCCTGGTTCGGTCTGCACGGCGTGAAACGTCGCTGGAGAACCACCTGGGGTTCGGCCGCCGTGACGGCTGCGCGAGTCTGACGCCTCGATGAGCCTGCAACTGAGTTTCGCCGAAGCCAGCGCCATCGGTCCTCGCGAGGAAAACCAGGATGCCCTGCGCCTGGTCACGCCGGCTCCGGCGCTGGCCGCAAGCAAGGGTTACCTGTTCGCGATTGCCGACGGTGTCAGCCAGTGCGTCGATGGCGGTCTGGCTGCCCGTTCGACGCTGCAGGCCCTGGCGCTGGATTACTACGCCACGCCGGAAACCTGGAGCGTCGCACAGGCACTCGATCGTCTGCTGCTGGCGCAGAACCGCTGGTTGCAGGCCAATGGCGGCGGGCAACCGCTGCTGACCACCCTCAGTGCGCTGGTCCTGCGTGGCCGGCGTTTTACCCTGGCCCATGTCGGCGATTGCCGGGTGTATCGCTGGCACGCCGACCAATTGCAGCGAATCAGCGAGGATCACGTCTGGGATCAGCCGGGTATGCAGCATGTGCTGAAACGGGCGCTGGGGCTCGATCAACACCTGGTGCTGGACTTTCTCGACGGTGAGTTGCGCCCCGATGAAAGCTTCGTCCTGCTCAGCGACGGCGTCTGGGCTGTCCTGGGCGATACCTTGATTGCCGCGATCCTGCGCGATCAGCCGGACTTGCACAGCGCTGCGCAAACCCTGGTCAATGCCGCACACCTGGCGGGCAGCCAGGACAACGCCAGCGCCTTGCTGGTGCGGGTCGATGCCCTCGGCGAAGCGAGCATTGGCGATGCGTTGATGCACTTGCAGCAATGGCCACTGCCGCCAGCCCTGAAACCGAGCCAGGCGTTCGAGGGCTGGCAGGTCGAGGGGATCGTCTCACAGAGCCAGCAATCGCTGCTTTATCGCGTTCGCGACAGCCAGCAACAACCCTGGCTGCTGAAAACCCTGCCGGGGCGCCTGCATGACGATCACCAGGCCGGGCAAGCGTTACTGTCGGAAGAATGGTTTCTCAAACGCGTGGCCGGGCGACACTTTCCTGAAGTCCATGCCGCCAGTCAGCGTCAGCATTTGTACTACGTGATGCGTGAATATTCGGGCGCTACCCTGGCCCAACGGCATGAACAAAGCGGACCCTTGCCACTGCCCCAGTGGCAAGACATCGCCGAACGCCTGCTGCGAGCGGTCGGTCTGTTGCATCGACGGCAGATCCTGCATCGCGATATCAAACCGGAAAACCTGCTGTTGGGGGACGATGGTGAGTTGCGCCTGCTGGATTTCGGCCTGGCCTACTGCCCGGGCCTCTCGCAAGATCTGCCCTGGGCGCTGCCGGGTACACCCAGTTACATCGCGCCCGAAGCCTTTCGCGGCGAAGTACCGACGCCACAGCAGGACTTGTATGCCGTCGGTGTGACCCTGTATTTCCTGCTTACCGGGCACTATCCCTATGGCGAAATCGAAGCGTTCCAGCGCCCGAGGTTTGGCCTCCCGGTCAACGCCAGCCGCTACCGGCCCGACCTGCCGGACTGGATCGCCCATAGCCTGGAGCGCGCCGTGGCGGCGGCCCCCGACCAGCGTTTCGAAACGGCGGAAGAATGGCTGCTGCTGATCGAACAGGGCGAGCGCCGCAGCTTGAGCGTGCGTCCCAAGCCGTTGCTGGAGCGCGAGCCGCTGAAGGTCTGGCGGACATTGGCCCTGGTGTCGTTGCTGCTCAATCTGGTGCTGCTGGTGGTTGCGCTCCATTAGCGGGCAATGCGCCTTGAATCGGTGCACTCCTCCATGGTTCTGCCCTTGTGAACGAAAAAAAAGCCAACAAACACGGGATTTGAGCGACTTGGCATAACCGCTGCATTACCTCTTGCAACAGACATACAGCGCAGGCTTCAACGACGAAGGTTGCACTTCCCGAGAGAACGGGACCAGGACAAAGGCGTCCTCGCTAGGCAACTAGCGGGACGCCTTTTTTTGTTTGCGCAAAATTTGTCGAGCATGGCCTGAACCCAGATGAGGCAGGCCTGAGCTCCCCGGAGAACCTGATGAAAAAACTAAAACTGGTGATGATCGGCAACGGCATGGCCGGGGTCCGGACCCTGGAAGAGCTGCTCAAACTGAGCACGGAGCTGTACGACATCACGGTCTTCGGTGCTGAACCTCACACCAACTACAACCGCATCCTGTTGTCGCCGGTGCTGGCAGGCGAACAGACCTTCGAAGAGATCGTGCTCAACGACCTGGACTGGTACCTGGAAAACAACATCAAGCTGCTGCTCAACCGCAAGGTGGTGGAGATCGACCGAGTCAAGCGCCGGGTCATTGCCGAAGACGGCAGCGAAGCCGAATACGATCGCCTGCTGATCGCCACCGGTTCGACGCCTTTCATCCTGCCCATTCCCGGCAACACCCTTGAAGGCGTGATCGGCTACCGCGACATCGCCGACACCCAGGCCATGATCGACACCGCGAAAACCCATCGGCACGCCGTGGTGATCGGTGGCGGCTTGCTCGGTCTGGAAGCCGCCAACGGCCTGATGCTGCGGGGCATGCACGTGACCGTGGTGCATATCGGCGAGTGGTTGCTGGAGCGGCAGCTGGACAAGACCAGCGGCCAGCTGCTGCAAAGCGCGCTGGAATCTCGCGGCCTGCACTTTCGCCTGTGCGAGCAGACCCAGGCCTTGCACGACGCGGGCAACGGCCGGGTCGGTTCGGTGCAATTCAAGAACGGCGACATTATCCCCGCCGACCTGGTGGTGATGGCCGCCGGCATTCGCCCCAATACCGAACTGGCGGAGAAATCCGGCATTCCGTGCAGCCGCGGGATTCTGGTCAACGACACACTGCAAACCTACGACCCACGGATCTATGCCATCGGCGAGTGCGCCAGCCACCGCGGCATCGCCTATGGCTTGGTGGCGCCGCTGTTCGAACAGGCCAAAGTCTGCGCCAACCACCTCGCCCAACTGGGTTTTGCCACCTACAAGGGGTCGGTGACCTCGACCAAATTGAAAGTTACCGGCATCGACCTGTTCTCCGCCGGCGACTTCATGGGCGGCGAAGGCACCGAGACCATCACCCTCTCCGACCCGATTGGCGGGGTCTACAAGAAACTGGTGATCAAGGATGACGTGCTGGTCGGCGCCTGCCTGTACGGAGATACGGCAGATGGCGGCTGGTATTTCCGGCAGATCCGTGAGAATCACGACATTCGGCAGATCCGCGATCACCTGATGTTCGGCGGCTCTTCATCTATGGAGCAGGCACTGGGCGACGTAGGACATCAGGGCCAGGACAAAGCCATGAGCATGGCTGATACGGCCGAAGTCTGCGGCTGCAACGGTGTGTGCAAGGGCACCATCGTCAAGGCCATTCAGGAACACGGGCTGTTCAGTGTCGACGACGTCAAGAAACACACCAAGGCTGCCAGCTCCTGCGGTTCCTGCGCCGGCCTCGTCGAACAGATCCTGATCAACACCGTGGGCGGTGCGGCGGACGTCAAACCGAAAAGCGAAAAGGCCATCTGCGGCTGCAGCGACCTCAATCACGGGCAAATCCGCCAGGCCATACGCGACCAGCACTTGCTGACCATCGCCGGCACCATGAGCTACCTGAACTGGCGCACACCCAACGGCTGCGCCACCTGCCGCCCGGCGCTCAACTACTACCTGATTTCCACCTGGCCAGGGGAAGCCAAGGACGACCCGCAATCGCGCCTGATCAACGAAAGGGCTCACGCCAACATTCAGAAAGACGGCACCTACTCTGTAGTCCCGCGGATGTGGGGCGGTGTGACCAATCCTTCAGAGCTGCGGCGCATTGCCGACGTCGCCGACAAGTACAACGTACCGATGGTCAAGGTCACCGGTGGCCAGCGCATCGACTTGCTGGGCATTCGCAAGCAAGACCTGCCGGGGGTGTGGAAAGACCTGGACATGCCGTCCGGCCACGCCTACGGCAAATCCATCCGCACGGTGAAAACCTGCGTCGGCAGCGAGTTCTGCCGCTTTGGCACGCAGAACTCCACACAGTTGGGCATTGAACTGGAACATGACCTGTTCAACATGTGGTCGCCGCACAAGGTGAAGCTGGCTGTCTCCGGTTGCCCGCGTAACTGCTCGGAAGCCGGTATCAAGGATGTGGGAATTATCGGTGTGGACTCCGGCTGGGAGATGTACATCGGTGGCAACGGCGGGATCAAGACCGAAGTCGCGGAATTCTTCGTCAAACTGAAAACCGCCGAAGAAGTGCGCGAATACAACGGTGCATTCCTGCAGCTCTATCGCGAAGAAGCCTTCTACCTCGAACGCACCGTGCACTACCTGCAACGGGTCGGCATGGAACACATCAAGAAAGCCGTGCTGGAAGATCCGGAGCGGCGCAAGGCGCTCAACGATCGCCTGCAATTCTCCCTGTCGTTCGAACAGGACCCTTGGAAGGAGCGCCTGGAACAGCCACAGCTGAAAAAAGAATTCGACGTCATCCCCGTGAAAAACCTGGAGGTGCTGGCATGAACTGGCTGGATATCTGCGCACTGGAAGAGATCAATGCCCTGGGCTCACGGATCATCGCCGGGCCAAAGGGAGACATCGCGATTTTTCGTACCAGCGACGACGAAGTGTTCGCCCTTGACGACCGCTGCCCGCACAAGGGCGGCCCGTTGTCCCAAGGCCTGGTCTACGGCAAGCGGGTGGCCTGCCCGTTGCACAACTGGCAAATCGACCTGGAAAGCGGCGAAGCCCTGGCCCCGGACATCGGCTGTGCCCATCACCATCTCGCCAGGGTGGAAAATGGCCGGGTGATGCTGGCCCTGCGGGATGCAGGCTGATGGACCGCCAGATCACTGCGTCCACCTGCTGTTACTGCGGGGTCGGCTGCGGGGTGCTGATCGAGCACGACGGCGAGCGCATCCTCGGCGTCAGCGGCGACCCGGCGCACCCGGCCAATTTCGGCAAACTGTGCAGCAAGGGCTCGACCCTGCACCTGACCGGCGACTTGACGGCGCGGGCGCTGTACCCCGAATTGCGCCTCGGTAAAGGCCTGGCCCGTCACCGCACCGATTGGGATACCGCCCTCGATCACGCCACCAGCGTGTTTGCCGCGACCATTGCCGAACATGGCCCGGACAGCGTCGCGTTCTACATTTCCGGGCAACTGTTGACCGAGGACTACTACGCCTTCAACAAGCTGGCACGCGCCCTGGTAGGTACCAATAACATCGACAGCAATTCGCGACTGTGCATGTCCTCGGCGGTGGTCGGCTACAAGCGCAGCCTGGGTGCCGACGCCCCGCCCTGCAGCTACGAAGACCTGGAGTTGAGCGATTGCGTGATGATCGTCGGCAGCAACATGGCCTACGCCCACCCGGTGTTGTTTCGCCGGCTGGAAGCCGCCAAATCCCGCCGACCGCAGATGAAGGTCATCGTCATTGACCCGCGTCGTACAGATACCTGCGATCTGGCTGACCTGCACCTGGCGATCTTGCCTGGCACCGATGTCGCCCTGTTCCATGGGATTTTGCATCTGCTGCTGTGGGAAGACTGGATCGATCGTGACTTCATCCGGGACCACACCGAAGGCCTGGCCGAGCTGAAAAACCTGGTGCGCGACTACACGCCGCAAATGGTTTCGCAGCTCTGCGGAATCAGCCTCGGGCAATTGCAGCAATGTGCCGAGTGGATCGGCACATCGCCAAGCTTTCTGTCGCTGTGGTGCATGGGGCTTAACCAGTCCACCGCCGGCAGCGCGAAAAACAGTGCATTGATCAATCTGCACCTGGCCACCGGGCAGATCGGTCGTCCCGGCGCCGGACCTTTCTCCCTCACCGGTCAGCCAAATGCCATGGGCGGGCGGGAAACCGGCAGTTTGTCGAATCTGCTGCCCGGCCACCGCGATGCCGCCAATGCGCAACACCGTGCGCAAGTGGCGTCCTACTGGGGCGTCGAGCAACTACCGGAAAATCCCGGGCTCAGCGCGATCGAGCTGTTCGAGCAAGTACGCAACGGCAAGATCAAGGCACTGTGGATCGCCTGTACCAACCCCGCGCAATCCATGCCGGACCAGACGGCCGTGCGCGCAGCCTTGCAAGCCTGCCCGTTCGTGGTGTTGCAGGAAGCCTTCAGCACCACTGAAACCGCGAAGTTCGCCGACCTTCTGCTGCCCGCCGCCAGTTGGGGGGAAAAGGAAGGTTGCGTGACCAACTCCGAGCGACGCATTTCCCACGTACGCCAGGCAATCGTCGCACCGGGTGAGGCGCGGCCGGACTGGGCAATCACCGTAGATTTCGCACAACGCCTGGAAAAACACCTGCGTCCCGGCCAAACCAGCCTGTTTGAATTTGATAATCCCGCTCAGGTCTTTGATGAATACAAACACCTGACTCACGGTCGCGATCTGGATCTGTCCGGTATCAGCCATGCGCTGATCGATCGTCTCGGCCCGCAGCAGTGGCCCTTCCCTGCGGGTGCCGTTGAAGGCACGGCCCGGCTGTACGTCGACGGGATATTTGCCACTGCCAATGGGCGCGCACAGTTCGTGGCCGATCCGTACCGCGCCGCCAAAGAGCAACGCGATGCACGCTTCCCGCTGACCCTGATCACCGGCCGCCTGCGCGATCAATGGCACGGCATGAGCCGCACCGGCACCGCCGCGCAGCTGTTTGGCCATGTCAGCGAAGCGGAGTTGAGCCTGCACCCGGACGAACTGCGTCGCCATCGCCTGCAGCCGGGGGATTTGGTCAGCCTGAAAAGCCGGCGCGGTGCAGTCATCGTCGCGGTCGCCAGCGATGACTGCGTGCGTCCTGGCCAGGCCTTTTTGCCGATGCATTGGGGCGACCGTTTTCTCAAGGGCGGGGTGAACAGCCTCACCCTGCCCGCATTCGATCCTTTGTCGAAACAGCCCGAACTTAAACACAGCGGCGTTCGCCTGGATCCGGTGGATTTGCCCTGGAAACTGTTCGCACTGATCGAGGGTGATGTTCAACGGCATTTTGAGACGCTACGACCGCTCTGTGAGGCGTTTTCCTACGTCAGCCTCAGCCTGGTTGGTCGTGAGCGCCCTGCCCTGCTTGTACGGGCGGCCAATACTTCAGCGCCTGCGGCAGAGCTGCTAAGCGAAATCGATAAAAGCCTGGCGCTCGATGACGGCCCGGTGCTGGCTTACGACGACCCTCGACGGGCCATTGGCAAGCGCGTGCGAATCGAAAATGGCCGGATCACTGCCATACGACTGGCCGGTGAAACCCTTGCCCAACACTGGTTGCAGGGGCTGTGGCTCGAAGGTCGCGCTGACCAGCAACTGCGGCGCTGGCTGCTTGCGCCGCTGAGCGCACCACCGGGCAACCTCGACGCGCCTGTCAACGCGAACAAGATCCTGTGCAATTGCAAGAACGTCGGCCAGAACGCGATCTGCGCCGGCATCAGCCGTGGCCTGGACTTGCAGGGACTCAAGCAAGAACTGGGTTGCGGCACGCAATGCGGGTCCTGCGTTCCGGAAATCAAACGCCTGCTGGCTGCCACGGCGCAGCCAATCACCGTCTTCTCGTGAGGAAAACACTATGAGTGCAAAAGTCTGGCTGGTAGGTGCGGGCCCGGGTGATCCTGAGTTGCTCACGTTGAAAGCGGTACGCGCCTTGCGCGAGGCTGAGGTGGTGCTGATCGATGATCTGGTCAATGTCGCGGTACTCGAGCATTGCCCTGGGGCGCGGATAATCCCGGTGGGCAAGCGCGGCGGCTGCCGCTCCACCCCGCAAGCGTTCATCCATCGACTGATGCTTCGTTATGCCCGGCAGGGCAAATGCGTGGCGCGGCTCAAGGGCGGCGATCCGTGCATTTTCGGTCGCGGTGGTGAAGAGGCGCAGTGGCTACGTGAGCGAGGGGTCGAAGCCGAGTTGGTCAACGGCATCACTGCCGGGCTGGCGGGGGCAACGCAATGCGATATTCCGCTGACTTTGCGCGGTGTAGCCCGTGGTGTCACGCTCGTCACCGCACACACCCAGGACGACAGCCAATTGAACTGGCAGGCACTGGCCCAAGGCGGAACGACGCTGGTGATTTACATGGGAGTGGCCAAGCTCGGTGAAATCCGTGAGCAGCTATTGGCCGGCGGCATGGCGGTGGATACGCCCGTGGCCATGATTGAAAACGCTTCCTTGCCCCATCAGCGGGAATGTCGGAGCACTCTCACAGACATGGATGAAGCTGCCTGCAGATTCCAGCTGAAAAGCCCTGCCATACTGGTGATCGGTACAGTGGCGGCTTGCGCAACTCAATCCCTGTGGGAGCGTGAGTTGCCTGTGATGGCGGTGGATCAGTCAGCCTAGTTTCACCTGTTTCACCAAATCGCAGACAAAGAAAAGCCCGGCCTGAGCCGGGCTTTTCTCAGAGCTGCGAGCTAATTACTTAGCGTGAGCTTCAACCTGCGCTTCTACGCGACGGTTAACAGCGCGACCAGCTTCAGTTTTGTTGTCAGCAACTGGGCGGGATTCGCCGTAGCCAACGGACTGAACGCGGGACGACTCAACACCGTACTGGTTGGTCAGAACTTGTTTAACGGCGCTTGCACGACGCTCGGACAGTTTCTGGTTGTAAGCGTCAGGACCGACGGAGTCAGTGTGACCTTCAACAGTAGTGGTGGTGGATGGGTACTGCTTCATGAAGTCAGCCAGGTTCTTGATGTCGCCGTAGCTGTTTGGCTTGACTACCGACTTGTCGAAGTCGAACTTCACGTCCAGCTCTACACGAACGACTTCAGCAACAGCTGGGCAGCCATCAGCGTCAACAGTTACGTTGGCTGGGGTGTCTGGGCACTTGTCAACGTTGTCGCAAACGCCATCGTTGTCGCTGTCGGAGCAAACTTCTGGAGCTGGAGCTGCAGCGACAGGCTTGTTGCCGCCACCGAAGTTCACACCCAGACCTACGGACGGGATGTAGTCCCAACGGCCGTTGTCCAGCTTGTAGTCAGCTTCTACGCCAGCGCGAGCGTAGACGTTTTCCAGGAAGTAGTACTTCAGGCCAGCGCCAGCAGTCAGGAAAGTCGACTGGTCACGACCGGTGTGGCCGTCAGCGGCTACGTTGGTCAAGCTGCCGTGCTTAACACCACCTTGAACGTAAGGACGCAGAGCGTCGCCAGCGTTGTTGAAGTGGTACTGAGCGTTCAGACCAAACTGGTCGCCTTCGATTTTCTGATTACCAGTACCGTTGTTCGAACGGGTGTGGTCGTCATTGTTGTAGGTCAAGTTCAACGATACGTCGTCGGTCAAGAAGTAACCGATGGAGGCGCCAGGAGTGTAGCCGTCTTCAACGTTGTTAACGCTGTCGTTGTACTTCTTCCCGTAGTTGAGCTCGCCTTCAACTGCGCCTTGGCCTTGTGCCAGTGCGCCGAACGAAGTAGCGGCAATAAGAGTACCAATGGCCAAGCCCAAGGTGTTTTTCAGTTTCATCCGTTAAATCCCCATCTGGTGATTGTGAAGCAGTCCCGCAAACCGGGGGACAACTCGGCGGCAAGTCTAACAGAACTTGCCTACACGTAAGAGATATTTGCGCTGAACTAAGTTTCAGCAATGCCTGCAAATTTCTCACGCAATTTATCTAGAGCGCGTTTGTACCGCATTTTTGTTGCACTCAAACCCATATGCATGATGTCTGCGATCTCCTGAAACTCCAGCTCTGCGACAAATCGTAGCACCAGAATTTCACGGTCAATCGGGTTCACATACACCAGCCAGCGATCAAGTCCACCTTTTTCCTCAGGTTTCGGCGTCTTTTCTTCGGACGCTTCCTCGAGGGGGTCAAGACTCAATGCGTCCATCAAGCGACGCTTTCGCCGTTCCTTTCGATACTGTGTGATGCACTCGTTGTACGTGATGCTATATAGCCACGTCTTGAACTTCGATTTACCTTCGAAGTTCTTCAGGCCATACAGCACCTTCAACATGACCTCCTGACAGACATCGTCTGCGTCGCGATCGTTCCCGAGATATCGTGCGCACACATTAAATAATGTCCGCTGGTAACGCCGCATCAGTTCTTCATAGGCGCGTGTTACGTGAAACAGCTCGGAATGCGCGCGCGCGACCAACTCCTCATCAGAGAGCTCGCGGGGGTCGTAGCGCATGGATAGCGATTGGGCTTTATTCAAAACAAGTCGGGCCGACAGTCAGGTCAATGTCCGCCGCAGCCAGCTTCAGCAGGCATTTTGCGGCGGCATACATTAGCAGGGTTTGCCGGGTTAGCGGCTACTCACATGCTGCTCAAGGAGAATCCGATTGGAAAGAGAGACTAGCTCACCCTCATCGGTCAGCAACGTGGTTTTAACCGTGCCGATCTCTTCGATCTGGCCTTCGACCTCGCCAACACGCACTTGTTGCCCAACCTGGTACAGCTCACGCACGTAGATTCCCGCAAGAATCTGACCGGCAATTTCCCGGCTTCCCAACCCCATGGCCAGCGCTACCGCCAGACCAACGGTTATCAACACGATCACGATCACATGGTTGAGCAGGTCAGTCTTGACCTCCAACTGGCTGATCGCAACCGAAATACTGATGATGATCACCAAGCCCTGGGCAATTCGACCAAGCCCTGAAGCATAGTCCAGACCCACGCCTTCTGCCGCTCCACGCACCAGCCCATTGGCCAGTTGCGCCAGCAAAACACCTACCAGCAACACCAGCGCCGCGCCGAAAACCTTCGGCAAATACAACGCAAGCATATCCAGCGTAGCTGAAACTCGCTCAAGCCCAAGGGATTCTGCGGCAGAAACCAGAAAAATTAGCAGAACGAACCAATAGACGATCTTGCCGATCAGGGTCGAAATAGGGACTTGCAATCCAGCGCGCGACAGCAACTTGGTCAGGCCTGTGCCACCCATCAAGCGGTCAAGGCCCAGTTTGGCGAGCAACTTGGAGAGCAAGGTGTCCAGCAGTTTGGCCACGACAAAACCCAACAGCAGCACAACCAGTGCGCCGAACAGGTTCGGAATGAAGTTCGCAACCTTGGTCCACAACGCAGTCATTGCAGTGACGAGGCTCTGAGTCCAGAGATCAAGTTCCATATTCAATCAGCCTTATCAGCAGTGCGGGCAGCAGGTTTACGAAGACGGGATACCGGCGCGACATGGGCCGATCCGTTATTCAGGGCGATCATCATCGCGGGCAGCCAGCGGCCCAGGAGGCTGAACAAATCGCCAGCGCCAACCTGGCGGTTGGCGGTTTTCAGCACACGCCCCAGGCACGCATCGTCGTCCCGGGTGGACGGTGAGGCCTTGAGCATGTCGCGTAAAGACTGTTCAAACGGATCGTGCATACGCACCTCTCGTGATGTCTGTGGAAGACGCGGTCAGTTTTGGTCGGGTCACATGGTTTCCCTCAGACCCAGCGCAAACGTCGGAATAACCACCACTGCCCCAGCGCCACCGAGACCATCATCAGGCAGGCGATCAGAAAGCCATAAGGGCTGGCAGAGAATGGAATTCCACCGACGTTGATCCCCAAAAGCCCGGTCAGAAAACTCATCGGCAAAAAGATCCCGGTGATGATCCCGAAGCGATACATCGTGCGATTCATGCGCACGCTCAACCGACGGTCTTCAGCTTCCAGGACCAGCCCTACGCGCTCCCGGGTCAATTCCAGCTCTTCGAGGTAGCGGGTCAGGCTGTTGTTCAATTCGTTCCAGTAATCGCCATCGTCCTCGACGAACCAGGGCAATTTGATCCGCGTCAGTTGACCAAAAATGTCCCGCTGCGGAGCAAGAAAGCGCTTCAACGCAGCCGCCCGGCGACGAATCTGCAAAACCGATCCGTGCTCAGGAGTATACCGTTCGTCGGAATCCAGCTTTTCTTCTTCCTCATCGACCACTTCCGAGAGACAGCTGACCAGATCCTGCACCTTGTTGGTGAGGTACTGCGCCATGCAAAGGATGAGTTCGGAGGCAGTTTTCGGCCCCTTGCCCTCGGACAGTTGCACCAGCAACTCGTCAGTGGCACGCAACGGACGCAAACGCAGAGAAATGACACGCTGGGCAGAGCCGAAGATCCGCACCGACACCATGTCTTCCGGCTCGGCACCGGGGTTCAGATTGACCCCGCGCAAAAATAGCAGCAGTTCGCTGTCCGAAAGCTGTAAAAGGCGCGGACGGGTGTTTTCTTCGAGTAACAGGTCACAGCTGAATTCGCTCAGACCGCTGGATTTGCGTAACCAGGTCCGGGTTTGCGGATGACTGCGATCCCAGTGCAGCCACAGGCTTTCGTGGGCCTGCAGCTGCAAGTCATCAAGTTCAGTCCGGGCAATCGAACGCGCGCCGCCTCTACCGTCCAGCACCAGGGCATGCACCAGCCCCCATTGCGCGTTTTCTTCCTCGAACATCCGCATTCCATTCTTCAAAAAAGTCGTCTAAAGCTTACTCAGGCATTGCAAGCGGGCTTGGCGAGATGATCACGCCGTTGTTGTCCGCATAGATGTAATGGCCCGGATGGAAGGTCACGCCGGCGAAGGTCACGGCAACGTTGAGGTCACCGACACCGCGCCTGTCGGTTTTCATCGGGTGGCTGGCCAAGGCCTGAACCCCCAGGTCGGTTTGCGCGATGATGTCGACGTCACGGATGCAACCGTAGATCACCAGGCCTTCCCAGCCATTTTTAGCGGCTTTCTCGGCGAGCATGTCACCCATTAGCGCACGACGCAGGGACCCCCCGCCATCGACCACCAGGACCTTGCCATTCCCCTTGAGCTCGACTTGCTCCTTGACCAGCGAGTTGTCTTCGAAGCACTTGATGGTCACGATTTCGCCGCCGAACGAATCACGGCCGCCGAAATTGCTGAACATCGGTTCCAGCACCTGCACCAGTTCCGGATAGGCGTCGCACAGGTCAGGCGTGAGGTAATGGATCATCGAGAAACTCCTGTAAAGAGGAAGACAGCACGAACATCAGTGATGACTCAGTCACGGAAAGTGACCGGAACAGCTCAATGCGTCATATCTTAGCCGCAAGCCGATCAGAGCGAAATGCCCTTGTTAGAGCGTCAGGCTCGGATTGCCGCGGCCAAATCCTGTTGTGCTCCCGGCAAAGGTGTCTGCTGATCGGCCAACCAGCGAGTCACCAACGGCCAGACTTCAGCCTGGGCTGCCTTGCTGACGAGCATTTCCACGTGACCGAAATTGTCGCCGAAGCCCTGCTCGCGCCCCAGATTGATGAATTGCTTGTGCTGCGAACCGACCTGATCGAACAGCTTGCGACACGCCCAGGCCGGGTCCTGATGATCACCCGCGGCACTGACCGCCAGTACGGGCAACTTGACCTCGGCCAGGCCTGCCCACCAGTCCTTGTCGGCATCGCCGAAGCGCCCGAACAAGCCAAACCAGCGCATGCTTTCCAGGGCCAGGCCAATCGGCTCGTCCTCCGGGCCGCGCTTGAGGCGTGAACCGGACAATTGAGCAAAACGCTTGAGAATAAAGCGCCCACTCCACTCCACCGGAGGGATTTTCAGCGGCCAGTAAGTACGACTGACTTGCGTCCCAAAAAACGCCGCAGAGGCCACGACCGGCTCGCCGATGTACTCGCCACCCAATGCAGCTGCCAGCGTAATACCGCCCAGTGAATGGCCGATCCAGTGAGGAATCTGTCCGCTCTGTTCACGCACGAACGCGCCAATGGCCGGGAGATCGTAGCGGGCATAGTCGGCGACGCCGTTCTTGCGGTAGTTCTGGTTGCGCTGGGACAAGCCGTGACCGCGCATTTCCGGAATCCAGACGTCGAACCCCAAGCGAGCCAGGTAAGCGCCAAGCCCGATGCCTTTGGGGGAAAACCAGAACCGGCGATTGGAAAAGCTGCCGTGCAGCAGGATCACCGGCACGCCACGGGAGGACGACTCATCGGCCATGCCAAGGCGTGTCACAGCCAGTTCGACGGTGAAGTCGGGGCTGTTACCGGGTTTCAAACGATAGACATCTTCGCTCAGATCGCCGCGCCGTTCGGCGCTGATCAGAGCGACAGGAAATAGGTTGCTGCTGCTTTGCATAATCTCTTGCACAAAAAAGGGCGGCATCCAGATGGAGCCCGCCCTACATGAATCCAAAGAGGCCGGTCAATGACCGGCCTCTTCACTCACCGATCAAGCCTGCGCCTGACCCTCAGCCAGGAAGAACCAGGTTTCCAGCACGGAGTCCGGGTTCAACGAAACGCTTTCAATGCCCTGCTCCATCAGCCACTTGGCCAGGTCCGGGTGATCCGAAGGGCCCTGACCGCAAATGCCGATGTATTTGCCGGCCTTGTTGCACGCGGCAATGGCATTGGCCAGCAGCTTCTTCACCGCCGGGTTACGCTCGTCGAACAGGTGCGCAATGATCCCGGAGTCACGGTCCAGGCCCAGGGTCAGCTGGGTCAGGTCGTTGGAACCGATGGAGAAACCGTCGAAGAACTCGAGGAACTCTTCCGCCAGGATGGCGTTGGACGGCAGTTCGCACATCATGATCACGCGCAGGCCGTTCTGGCCACGGGCCAGGCCGTTTTCCGCCAGCAGATCCACCACCTGGCTCGCTTCGCCCAGGGTTCGGACGAACGGCACCATGATTTCGACGTTGGTCAGGCCCATCTCGTTGCGCACGCGCTTGAGGGCGCGGCATTCGAGTTCGAAGCAGTCGCGGAACGATTCGCTGATGTAACGCGAGGCACCGCGGAAGCCCAGCATCGGGTTCTCTTCTTCCGGCTCGTACAGCTTGCCGCCGATCAGGTTGGCGTATTCGTTGGACTTGAAGTCCGACAGACGCACGATGACCTTTTTCGGCCAGAACGCAGCCGCCAGGGTGCTGATGCCTTCGACCAGTTTCTCGACATAGAAGCCGACCGGATCGTCGTAACCGGCGATACGCTTGTCGACGCTTTCCTTGATGTCCAGCGGCAGACCGTCGTAGTTCAGCAGTGCTTTAGGGTGCACGCCGATCATGCGGTTGATGATGAACTCCAGACGGGCCAGGCCCACACCGGCGTTCGGCAGCTGCGCGAAGTCGAAGGCGCGATCCGGGTTGCCGACGTTCATCATGATCTTGAACGGCAGCTCCGGCATGGCGTCCACGGAGTTTTTCTTGATGTCGAAGCCCAGTTCGCCTTCGAAGATGAAACCGGTGTCGCCTTCAGCGCAGGAAACGGTCACGCCCTGGCCATCTTTCAACAGATGGGTGGCGTTGCCGCAACCTACTACCGCTGGAATACCCAGCTCACGGGCGATGATCGCCGCGTGGCAAGTACGGCCGCCACGGTTGGTGACGATCGCGCTGGCGCGCTTCATGACCGGTTCCCAATCCGGGTCGGTCATGTCGGAAACCAGTACGTCGCCTGGCTGGACCTTGTCCATCTCGGACACGTCCTTGATGATGCGGACCTTGCCGGCGCCGATGCGCTGGCCGATGGCACGGCCTTCTACCAGCACGGTGCCGGTTTCCTTCAGCAGGTAACGTTCCATGACGTTGGCCTGGGTGCGGCTCTTCACGGTTTCCGGACGGGCCTGCACGATGTACAGCTTGCCGTCGTCACCGTCCTTGGCCCATTCGATGTCCATCGGGCACTTGTAGTGCTTCTCGATGATCATCGCCTGCTTGGCCAGCTCGCTGACTTCGGCGTCGGTCAGGCAGAAACGCGCGCGTTCAGCCTTGTCCACGTCGACGGTCTTGACCGAACGACCGGCCTTGGCTTCGTCGCCGTAAATCATCTTGATGGCCTTGCTGCCCAGGTTGCGACGCAGGATGGCCGGACGACCAGCAGCCAGCGTGCCCTTGTGGACGTAGAACTCATCCGGGTTCACCGCGCCTTGTACGACGGTTTCACCCAGGCCGTAGGCGCCGGTGATGAACACCACGTCTCGGAAGCCCGATTCGGTATCGAGGGTGAACATCACGCCGGCGGTGCCGGTTTCGGAACGGACCATGCGCTGCACGCCAGCAGACAGGGCAACCAGCTTGTGGTCGAAGCCCTGGTGCACGCGATAGGAAATGGCGCGGTCGTTGAACAGCGAGGCGAACACCTCTTTGGCGGCGCGAATGACGTTTTCGACACCACGGATGTTCAGGAAGGTTTCCTGCTGGCCGGCAAAGGAAGCGTCCGGCAAGTCTTCGGCGGTGGCCGAAGAACGCACGGCCACGGCCATGTCAGGGTTGCCGGCGGACAGCGTGGCGAACGCGGTACGAATTTCGGCATTCAGTTTTTCAGGGAACTCGGCTTCCATGATCCATTGGCGGATCTGGGCACCGGTCTTGGCCAGGGCATTCACGTCATCGACGTCCAGGGCATCGAGTGCGTCATGAATCTGCTGGTTCAGGCCGCTCAACTCCAGGAAATCACGATAAGCCTGAGCGGTCGTGGCGAAGCCACCGGGCACCGATACACCGGCGCCTGCCAGATTGCTGATCATCTCGCCGAGGGATGCGTTCTTGCCCCCCACATGCTCTACATCATGGACGCCGAGCTTATCGAGGGAAACTACGTACTCTACCAAGGTGATCTCTCCACTAACTGTGTTGGAAAAGCTCAAAACCGGCTGCTCGGGGGAGCGTTTACCGGCTATATGGCCTGGACCTGGAAAATAAGTGAGAATGCGGGCCAATGGCGGCCGGCAAACCGCGCCTATCATATCCAAGATTCGTCACTAGCTTAAGGCCCAAGGTGCAAATGAAACGATCTGCTTTCTTTATCTCCGATGGTACAGGCATTACCGCCGAAACCCTCGGCCAAAGCCTTCTGGCGCAGTTCGAAAACATTACCTTCAGCAAAGTCACGCGGCCGTATATCGACAACGTGGACAAAGCGCGGGCCATGGTACAACAAATCAACAAAGCCGCCGAAACCGACGGCTTCCGTCCGATTATCTTCGACACCATCGTCAATCAGGACATTCGTGAGATTCTCGCAACCTCGAATGGTTTCATGATCGACATTTTCTCGACGTTCCTGGCACCGCTTGAACAGGAACTGACCGAGCATTCTTCCTACACCGTGGGCAAATCCCACTCCATCGGCTCCAACACCAACTACATGGAGCGTATCGAAGCGGTGAACTTCGCCCTCGACAACGACGATGGCGCCCGCACGCACTATTACGACAAGGCCGACCTGATACTAGTGGGCGTGTCGCGATGTGGTAAGACGCCGACGTGCCTGTACATGGCGATGCAATTCGGCATCCGCGCGGCCAACTACCCGCTGACCGAAGACGACATGGAACGCCTGCAACTGCCGTCCGCCCTGCGCGCCCACCAGCACAAGCTGTTCGGCCTGACCATCGACCCGGACCGCCTCACCGCGATCCGCAACGAGCGCAAACCCAACAGCCGCTATTCGAGCTACGCCCAGTGCGAGTTCGAAGTGCGCGAGGTCGAGAACCTGTTCCGCCGTGCAAACATCCCGCACATCAACTCCACGCATTTTTCCGTGGAAGAAATCTCCGCGAAAATTCTTGTGGAGAAAGGTGTGGAGCGGCGGTTCAAGTAAGAGAGACAGCTACAAGCCACAAGCTTCAAGCGACAAGCAATAAGGCGCTACTGCCCTGACTTGCAGCTTTAAGCTTGCAGCTTGTAGCTGCTTCTAGATAACAAACAAATCCACAAACCGGTTCACCGGTGTCGCCTCAAGTTTCTGCTGATCCTTGCACAGCGCAAAAATCTCCTCGCTACGCTGCCCCGCGAATCGTGTCAGCAAGTTCGCCCTGAATTTCTCCTCCAGCAACGGAATACCTTCAGCCCGACGCCGACGATGCCCAATCGGGTATTCCACGACGACGTTTTCCGTGCTCGAACCGTCCTTGAAAAACACCTGCACCGCGTTGGCAATCGAGCGCTTGTCGGCCTCCAGATATTCACGGGTGTAGCGCGGTTCTTCGACGATGACCATTTTCTCGCGCAGCACATCGATGATCGGATGCGCCTGGTGGAAATCGTCTTCGTAGTACTCCGCAACCAGGTTGCCGAAGGCCAGCGGCACGGCGGTCATGTACTGGATGCAGTGATCGCGGTCGGCGGCATTGGCCAGCGGGCCGACCTTGGAAATGATGCGAATCGCTGACTCATGCGTGGTGATGACGATCCGGTCGATTTCGTGCAGACGATTGCGCACTTGCGGATGCAGAGTCACCGCCGCTTCACACGCGGTTTGCGCGTGAAACTCGGCCGGAAAACTGATCTTGAACAGCACATTTTCCATCACATAACTGCCGTACGGCCGCGAGAAACTGAACCCGCGCTTGTCTTCAGGCTTGAGTGCCAGATCGCTATTGGTGTGGCTGAACAGTACGTCGTAAAAACCCCACTGTTTGGTACTCAATACGCCGGGGATGCCCATCTCGCCGCGCATCGCGATGTCCGCCAGGCGCACGCCACGGCTGGATGCATCACCTGCCGCCCAGGACTTCCGCGATCCGGCATTCGGCGCATGCCGATACGTGCGCAACGCCTGACCGTCAGCAAAAGCGTGGGACAACGCCGACAACAACTGCTCGCGATTGGCGCCCATCAGTTTGGCGGTGACCGCAGTCGAGGCGACCTTCACCAGGATGACGTGATCGAGGCCGACACGATTGAACGAGTTTTCCAGCGCGATCACGCCCTGAATCTCGTGGGCCATGATCATCGCCTCAAGCACCGTGCGCACGGTCAACGGCGCCTCGCCATTGGCCAGCCTTTTTTGCGACAGATGGTCAGCCACCGCAAGGATGCCACCGAGGTTATCCGACGGATGCCCCCACTCGGCCGCGAGCCAGGTGTCGTTGTAATCGAGCCAACGTACGATACAGCCGATGTCCCACGCAGCCTTGACCGGATCAAGCCGATAAGACGTGCCCGGAACCCGGGCGCCGAACGGTACGACGGTGCCTTCGACCACAGGCCCGAGATGCTTGGTGCACTCGGGAAAACGCAGGGCCAGCAGGCCGCAACCCAAGGTATCGATCAGGCAGTTGCGCGCGGTATCCAGCGCCTCTTCTGACTCGATCTTGTAGTTGAGGACGTAATCGGCAATGTCCTGCAGGACCTTGTCGTAGTCGGGGCGGTTGTTCAGGTCGACGTTGGCACTCATGTTCGATTCACTCTATGAAGTGGGTCGTTGATGGGACCTCGGTTCAGAGCATTCTCAGCGGGTTACTGCTTTCTTGTTTTGGTAATGCATTCAAAATGTGGGAGCGGGCTTGCTCGCGAAGACGGTGTGTCAGTCGACATCAATATTGCCGCC